>CACDEI010000009.1 GCA_902551695.1 uncultured Pseudomonadota bacterium | reverse complement strand
TCTTAACGAGTTGATGTCTATGTTTGCTCCCCATTCGTTTGTATGTCTATCATAGCGAATGGCATAGGATTTTAGCATCTCCGATATTCTCTCGCCGTACACCCCATTCTCTATTACAAGAGTTTTACCCTCTGCAGGAATACAGCTTATCAGCATTGCTTCAACAGCTGCAGTTCCCGAACCGGTAAGTAAAACTGGTGCCCAATTTTCGTTACTTAGGTTATAGACTCTAAGTAATTTGTCACGGATGCTTTGTTGCAATAGGCCAAATTCTTCCTCTCTATGACATAGGTCTGGTCCGGAGAGCGCATTACGCACGCGATTGCTTAATGTTACCGGTCCAGGATTTAGTAAAATCATATTAAGCGATGTACTCCTTTAAACGTTTGGCTACGTCTTTGGGTGAGATTGTTGGTCTGGGAAGAGAGCTATCTTTCTCTCCCCGTGTTTTACAATGATAGAATTTAGGCCCTTTCTGCTTGTCTTCAAATACTGCCTCATCCAAAAATTCCACGTCGCTTAGTCGAGTTACATTTTGGTAGCCGCATGCCGCGGCGATTTGAGCGAAGTCGATCGATTGAGAGACCGTATGTTGACCCCCTGTGGATTCATGTATCTCGTTGTCTAGTAGAAAGTGGATAATATTAGGGGGAGAGTAAGCACCAATTGTCGTGAGGTTTCCTAATCGCATTAAAGCAGCACCATCTCCATCTATCAATATTACCTTGAGGTCAGGCTTTACTAAGGCTAAGCCTAGTCCAAATGATGATATACACCCCATGGAGCCAACCATATAGAAGTGGTTGTTATCGTCTTTTATCTTATATAATTCTCTTCCCGCGTAACCGGTGCTCGCTAGAATGACTGCATTGGCTTGTTTGCTTTTTTCAGTTATTGCTTTCAAAATATCTAACCGGGTTGGCCGTTCAGAGGGTTCAGATCCTTTGATTTCAGTTGTTTTCTTCAGCCCGGTAATTGGCGTTGGTAGCCTTATTTTGTCGCTTTGACAGCTTCCTTTCTTCATGACCAAAGCATAGGGTCTTGAGTTGTTTTTGAAATAGGATTCAGCTCGGTCCAATACGCTAGGTATGTCATTCTTATTAGTTGGGAAAATTTCCCAAGGGATTTTAATTTTTTCCAATAAATCACATGTGATCTCGCCCATCAATTCATGCTGAGGTTCATCATTTAGGCCAGGTTCGCCTCGCAGAGTGCAAATCAGGAGAATTGGTAGATTGAAAGTGTGAGTGAGTGATGTCAGGGGGCTTATCGCATTCCCAAGTCCGGAATTTTGCATCATGGCAATGCTACGAATACCGCCCAGCGAAGCTCCGGCTGCCATCGCCACAGCATCTCCCTCGTTTGCTGCGCTCACGTAAGTGGTGTTTTTATTAGCTATCACATAATTAATAAAGGGCGTTAGGAAAGAGCAAGGGACCCCAGCATAAAATTTATAATTTGCATTGCAAGCTGTATCTACGAAATCAGACGCCAAGATCATATTTTATTACTCCTTTACATAAAAGATCTGGCATGTTCTAAGTCACCCAAGGAATTTACATTGAGCCAATGTCCATGAATATAGATAACTCTTATTGGGTGACCATTGTCGATAATTTTGTTGAGAAGATGCCCCAAATCAAGATTATCAAAAGTTGAAAGGCTTTTTAATTCGTCAATAGCTGTTTCAATCCAATCTCGACCGGTTCCATGTACACGAACCATGCCTACCCAGCGACCGGAACAGTCTCGTCCCTTATGTTCTGGTTTAGTATCAATGCGCTCCAGAAGTACATCTTGACCCCAAAGTTCTCTATTATCTTCAACAGAACAAAAGGCGAAATCGTTATCGCCCTCTTGTTCCTTCGATCTCTTTGATGAATCCACTACCACGGTCAATTCTCGCTTTGATTCTAAGAGCCCCTTCAAAACGTAACCCCTGAACAATAAATCGCCATACAGTATAATCATATCTTCGTTGAAATGAGTCTGGGCTAAGTTGAGTGACGCCAATTCTCGGTTACTCTCGAAATCTAAATTTTCGACTAGATTTATATTAGGAACGTTAATGCTTTGAGACTTGTAGCCGCTTACAACAAAAATCTTCTTGACGTTGGCCTTTCTGAATCTGTCTGTTAGGCGGGAGAGCAATGGTTTGCCGTTTATCGGTAGCATGGCCTTAGGTCTGTTTTCAGTCAGCTCAGCGAATTTATCGCCTCTGGATGCAGCAAGTACTATCGCTCTAGTTTCTTGGGCAGTCTCATTAAAATATCGTTTTTCAGCGGCGGCAAGCTCATCTGCGCCCTGAAGTCTAAAAACTTCGTTTACCGTTGCAATGTCGTCTTCTATGTCGGTGACCGCTTTTTTGGTTTTGATTGTAGATGCTATTTGCTGCATGTAATGTACAGAACCCCTCAGCATATGGTTAGCCCAAATCACCATACTAATCTCTGCTTTTCGGTAGGCTTCAACAGGAGTGCTGTAGTATTTTGTGGGAACAATAACCAAGGGGCTTCTGTTGGCCCACTCTTGGGCGAATTCAAGGATCTGGGAGGGGTTAGGAAGTGAACTGTGGATGAGGACACCATCTGCACCTGCCTTTCTATAGGATTCGGCACGATATAAAGCCTCTTTCATGTCCCAACCAGCTATAAAAGCCTCTACTCTAGCTATGATGCAAAAATCCTCATCCAGTTGAGAGTCTTTACCAGCAGCGATCTTGCCTGAGAATTCAGCTACATCGGCAAGGGCTTGTTTTTCGCCTTTTATAAAGCTATTGGTTTTCGGAAATAATTTGTCTTCAATACATACTCCGGCAATACCTCTTTGCTCTAACTTTTTCACAAGCCTTCGCATGTTGTTGAAATTTCCGTAACCAGTATCTCCGTCCAACAGAATCGGAATTGTCGTGGCGTCAGCCATGAATTCAACCATGTCTACAATTTGAGTCCAGCTTGCCTCATTATTATCTCTCACCCCGTATTGCGCTGAGAGAGCTAATCCACTAGCCCAAATGCCTTCAAAACCAGCCTCCTCTGCAATTTTTGCGCTTATACCGTTGTGGGCCTCTAGGAGAAACTCCAGAGAAGTTTTATTTAGCAAGTTCCGAAGTAATTTTGTTTTTTTGGTCATTTTCTAGAGTTTTAGATAAGTAGTTGAGGTAAAACAGTTTCCGTTGCCCTTACTATATCTTCTGGAAAATCAATTTCGATCCATGGAAGTCCCGAAATATCTTCAACCTCAATTTTTATACTGTCGTGAATTATGCACTCTCGAATTACCTCTTCATGAGGTTCGTGTTCTTTGCCGTCGGCAACAAAACTTTCACACTTCTGGAAAATAGATTTCAGACCATTTGCGGAAAATTTAAAAAATCCTACTGACTCTCCTATAATATCATAATCGACTTTTGGAGATATTTTTTTTCTGAATTCGACGATTTTTTGATTTCTTATGCAAACTTTTACTGGTTCGACTCCTTCGTCGAATTCTCTATCAATCAGTAAGCAATTTTTGTGTTGGCTGCTTGCTAGTTTATTTATAATCTCTGGGTGATACAGCACGTCTGCATCCATAATTAGTGTGTCTTCGTTTTTACTTACAACTGGCTGAGTTTTTAACAAGCTTATAGTTGAGCCCAGATGGAATTCTTGATTCGAAACTATCTCGACATCGGAGGAACCTATTTTTTTTAGTTCGCTGTGGATCAGCTCTTGCTGGTAACCGGCGCAAATTATGATTCTTCCAGCACCCAATTGGTGAAGATTGGATATATGTCTTTCTAAGAGGGTTTTCTCGTCAAATTCGAGTAGAATTTTAGGGGTATTGTGAGAGGAAGATATTCTCTTACCGATTCCAGCCGCTAATATTATTGCCTGCATGCTCTAAACGTCCTTTGTCCCAAAAACACTGCGGAAACCGAAATAGGCTATCGCGTCTTTCATGTTCGATACAAATTTTGTTACGAGCGACATTTCCGAATCAGTCACGTATTCGAGGGTCAGCACAATACGCTCGTCTCCAACGCCAGCTGGTGTCACTCTATGACGAACTTTGTCCCCGTTAAAAAAAACTAAAGTACCCGGTTCTACAGGAGATGCATCTTTCACGATGTCTTGACCCTCCTGCTTATGAAAAAGCTCGTATTCTAGCAGGCACTCAGACCTATTCAAAATCCCCAACAAAGCTGTATATCTCGCCCCCTTATAATATGAGGTGTCAAAATGATAGTCTATGTGGTCACCCTCTTCGGTATACAAATAAAGTGCGCACGCATGAAGATCGTGGTCGGGGCACAAGTTTAGGTCTTGCCCAGTTAATTGGTTAAAAAAATACAAGATTTCTCTTGATTCGTATAGCGATGACAAAATAGGAGATTTCTTTTTTAAGATCGGTCGTGGGACACTTCCTCCCTTCTTGTGCTTTGGAATAAAACTTCTATGAGCGTCCTCTTTTGATTTTTCCGAATCTAGCAGCATCCTAGTCAATATCCCTCTCGATATGAATTCTGGAATGAGGATGAACTCATCATTTTTTTGGAACGAGGATTTGTAGGCTTCTAATTGCCCCTCGGTAACGTCAATCACAAAGGAATTAAAGTCGTCATGAGTATTTATCATTATTAAAAATTCTAGATTTAGTTTATGAAAGTGTTGGGAAACATCTCAGTATCCGTGCCGGTTCTTTGGACATACCCAATATGATACACAAAAAAGATAGCAGTAATCGACATTAGTTGAGAGAATAAGGGCTCTCAATTTTGGACGAAAAGAAAGTATTCGGTCAACAATGTTTAGTAAGCAACTAAAAATTGTATTCCTTGTATCGGGGGGTGCCCTTTTTGGTGTGATTCTGGCAAAGACAAATTTACAAGTACTTTTTGAGCAGATAAAAAATATCGGCGTAGATGGAGCTTTAGTCGTAATGTTTGTCTATAGTATTTATTTTGCGGCAGATTCTCTGAGTTGGCAGTTTACCATAAATAAGGTTCCACTCAGTTACGCCTGGTTTATTAGATGTTATGGCGTAAGGATGGTGGGCGAAGCTTACAACAATATAACGCCTGCAGCATCCTTAGGCGGAGAGCCACTTAAAGCCTGGCTCTTGAAAGCTAATTGGCAGGTGCCTTTGACTGACTCAAGCGTAGCGTTAATAGTATCTAAAACCACCAGTATGTTTACTTTGGTGCTGTTTGTAGCCTTGGGAATGGTCTTCTCGTTCAATCACCCAAGCTTATCTTATGAAGTCAAGCAAAATGCTGCATTGGGTTTTTCTATAATAGTTTCCTTCACCTTTGTGTTTTTTTTGATCCAGAAGTTGAAATTACTAAGTGTGTTCACTTACAGGCTTGCTCGAAAATTTAAGAAAAAATATTTTGATCAATTACTTATTGTTTCCGAAAGGATCGATCAACAATTTGAAAAGTTTTATTCTGTGGAAAAAAGTCGGTTGTTCTATTCTGTCTTTTTTGCTTCTGCTAACTGGCTTATGGGTGTAGTAGAAATATATCTTATTTTTTATTTTTTGGGGTATCCGCTGTCCTTGCAAGAAGCTTGGATGCTTGAATGTTTTGTCCAGCTCGTTAGAACTCTTACATTTTTTATTCCGGCTGGGATAGGAACTCAAGAGGGCGCTTTTTTTGTTGGGGCTGGAATGCTCACCGGTATCGCGTCCCTTGGGGTTGCAGCTGCTTTAGTGAGGCGAGCTAGAGACATTCTTTGGATTTCTTTAAGCCTCGCGATTCTTCCTCTTTTTAGCGTAAGGCCTAAATAAAGACGATCCAAGAGAATGTTTTTCGTATTGGAAAATTTTGCTGATAGTTTGATTGAAGTTTCTAAAGTAGTTTGTTTTGCTTGAAAAACTCAAGAGCATCCACTATTCCGCTTTCTGCTCGTCGCCACTTGTAACCGAGTTCAGTCGCAGCTCTGCCTGAATCAAAAAACATATTTTTTCCAGCCATGCGTAAGCCGTCGATTGTAATTTGAGGTTCGGGCCCATTAGTCAGAGAGGCCCAACATTGGCAAAACCAGGCAACAGGGAATATTAACTTTCTCGGTAACGCTATGCTTGGAGGCTTTTTATTCGCCCAATTAGCAACAATTGAAAGAATTTCTAATAATGAAAAGTCATCTCCTCCCAATATGTATTTACGACCTATTTTGCCTTTCTCAAATGCGAGAATGTGTCCTCTTGCAACATCATCTACATGCACTAGATTTAGGCCTGTGTTTACATAGGCTGGAATTCTTCCCGCTGCAGCGTCCCGTAAAATTCTTCCTGTGGGAGTTGGTTTTAGGTCTCTCGGGCCGATCGGTGTTGAAGGGTTAACAATTACCGCTGGTAGGCTCTGGCTTCGGATCATGTTTTCTACTACACGTTCTGCCAAAAATTTTGAACGTTTGTAATGTCCTATCATATCTTTATAACGAACTGGAGTGGTCTCGTTCGCTGCTAGTCCTGAGTTTGAATTTCCTAGAGTCGCAACGCTGCTGGTGTACACTATTCTGCTTATTCCTGCCTCTAGGGCGCATCGCATCAAATTTAGAGTTCCCTGCACATTATTCTGGTAAAGGACGCTAGGTTTTTTGACCCATATTCTGTAATCGGCAGCCACATGGAATAATCCTTCGGTTGCTTTGCAAGCCTCTCGAAGTGAGGAAATTTCGGTAAGATCGCCAACTAGGATTTCGACATTCATACCCTTTAAGTTTGTCCTATCTGAGTCTTTCCTAATAAGGACTCGCACGTCTTTTCCTTTATGCAATAATGCTCGGATCAAAGAGCTCCCAACGAAACCTGTTGCCCCAGTGACTAAAAAGGTCATGACGCCGTTCCTTTCTTTTTTCTGACGTTTACCAATTGTTTTAATACAACAAATGTTGCTATTGGTGCGCCAACGGATGCCAGTATCATGAATTTTTCCAGACATTCGAAAGCCACAACTAGCGGTAAAAGATATAGTATATCTTCGGCTTCGAAGCCGAAGGCGTTTGGTTGGGCTGTTCCAGCCTTCCCTTCACTTTCTTCTATCAAGTGTCGCATGTGAAAAATAGCCATTATCGATATGCCGGTTATGGCCCCCATAAAGATGTATGTGTTTTGCTCTGTTTGGAGATAGAAGCCTAATCCGATACAGAAAAAAGTGCCGGTGGTCACAACAAAATCTGAAAAAAGGTCGAAGAAATGACCAAATCTGCTACTACGATTTGTCATGCGGGCTAGCTCTCCGTCAAAGTGATCTAAGAAATTCGAGAGCACGAAAAGAAGCGAAGCTGACATGTGAGCCCCTAACATAAAGAGAGCCGCGCCGTAACTACCAGTTAATAATCTAAATGTTGTAAAAAGGTTTGGGTGCAGGAATCGGTTTTTAGATACCGGGTAGAGCATCCAGCGTGCAATTCTTGCGTCCCATGGTGTTTGGTTTTTAGGCGGATTTATCATGTGCATCTTCTCATTAAAGCTGGAGAAAGGACTAAAGCGCTTACCAAAATACAAATTAGACCTATTGAGAGAAGTAATCCCAAGCTAGCAGTTCCGTCGTGTGGTGAGACAGCTAGACTGCCAAAGCTTGCTGCAGTTGTGAGTGAACTAAAAACAACGGCTCGAGCGGTACTGGACTTTAGAAATTCGAAATGTGTGCGAGTATATGAAAAGCGGTGGTATATATGTATGGAACTGTCTATTCCTAAACCTAAAAGTAAGGGCAGTGCGATTATATTTGCGAAATTCACTGGTATATCGAAGAGGGTCAATAAGCAGGCAGCAAATAAACAAGAAAAGCAGACAGGAGAAACAATTAGAAGCGACGCTGATATTTTTCTACTAACAGCAAAGACCACAAGAAAAATTATGACTATAGCAGTTAGTAAAGCTTGGAGAAAAGCGGAGAGAACTGAGTTGCTTGCTTCAAGGTTTATGATTGGGACTCCCGTAATTCCCGACTTCACTTCTGATTTTACAGATTCTACAAATCTTCGTGTATCAGTTTTGTGGTTAGACAACTTTGACGGGTGAATATCTAAGCGAAAGAGCCCATTGCTACTCCAGAAATTCTTTATTTCGGAGGGTAGGTCTTCCATATTAAAGGGCTCCGCTTCTAGAGCGGAGGAAAGCAGCGTAGTGAGTCTTGGAAAATGAATAAACGTATCTTTCTCGATGTTTTTAATCAAGGTATGAGATTCCCCCTTTTCCATATTGTTGATCGCAGTTTTGAGTTGCAAGAGAGTGTTTTTTAGCTGTATTGTCGATTCGTCAAATGCAGCTTCATTAATTTGTATTTTATCTATTATAGAATTTACCTTTTCTAAAACTTGGTTGGGAGAGGAAGTTTCTATCGGTCCAACTTCTAGGCCTCCACCCAAAATAAAATCAAGTTCTTCTATTAAAACTAATTTCGTTTCTTGGTCTTGGGGTACTAAGGATAATATCGAGATGGTCTTTTCGACATTGGGGTTGTCTGATAATGAGCGTTGAATTTTTTCTATTTCCTCGATGGATTCGCGGGTGACGGTTAGGTGGGCTAAAGGGTTTTCGTTATCCATGGATAAGCGTTTCAACGCCTTAACAGACGAAGCGCTTTGATCGTTGAGATTGATTGGGTCATTGTCAAAACTAATATTACGTGCTTGTCCCATGGCAAATATGACTAAAACGCCAAAGAGAAATAATATCTTTTTATCAAACTTTCCCGAATCAACGAGCTGGAGGACTTTCCACTTCTTTTGCGAGCTAGTCCGGGGTTTGGGCAGTAAGAGCAAGATAGCTGGGAGCAATGTTAGGCTTATGACAAGACTTATAAGCATACCGACACCCGATATTAATCCAAGTTCTGCTACTCCTTTATAATCTGTTGGTATGAAGGCTAAAAAACCTACAGATGTAGTAAAGGCGCAAAGGGTGATGCTCCGACCGAGATCTAGCATTGTCAATTCGACGGCTGATTTTTTTACCAAAGTACCACAATGTTCTTGATAGCGTAGGCATAAATGGATAGCGAAGTCGATTGCTAACCCAACATAGAGAACAGCAAATGCTATTGAAATCATGTTTAAAGTACCAATAGCAATAGAGGCGAACCCAGCAGTGCAGGCTAATCCTATAAGGAGGCTTGATAGGCTAGCGATAATTAAATATCCTGATCGTAATCCTAAATACAAAATAATTGTTACAAGGACTGCGGCAGCAAAAGCCACAGTGCTTGCTCCTTTGGTTACACTGATTAATTCATCATGACTCAGTGCGGCACTCCCAGTTACGTAGACGTTAACTGTTTGCGTATTTTTCTTGACAATGCCTTCTAGTATTTTATCTAGATGAGAGATTGCGTTTTTTGCAGGTAGTATCTCTTCGAAATCAAGAATAGGCTTGGTTAAAATTATAATTCGCGTAATCTCTTCCGGTTTTTTTTCTACTAAATTTTGCCAAGAAAAAGGAAGTGTCTCGCCTTCAAGGTTAGCGCGTATAGTCTTGCTGGTAGAGCTATAGAATTGGTTTAGAAAGACGCTTTGGTCAGACCTCGTTTCTGGTAAAGATTTAAGCAGTACGTCTAAAAAAGTTTCATAGTTTGGGCTTTCTGCTAAAAGTCCTAAAAAAGCCTGAGATTCACTTAATTTATCAACCTGATCTTTCAAGTCGTTTTCGTCTAAATACAAAAAATAGTTCTTTCGAAAAAACTCATTACTTTGAAAATGCGATACGAAGGAAAAATGCTCTGGAGCATTGGCAATTTCATACACAAGGCGTTCAGATAGTGTCTGAGCTGATTCTGGGACTTGGCTTTCTATAATGATTGCAAGATTGTCTGACAATTGGGGGAAGGCGGATTTGAGCTTGTCAGATTCAATGCGCCAATCTAGTTTTTCGGAAAGTAAGTTCTGTGTATCAGTATTTATTTTGAGGTTATCTATCGTATACAACGCGCTAAACGTCCCCAGAGTAACCCAGAAAGCGATTACAGTTAATTTGTATCTCTCCACTGTTCCTGTTATCTGTTTTAGCATCTTGGGTTCTATTTTTTAAAATTAGACAATGAGCAAGCTAGCAGCTTGCTTTAAGGTTCGAAGTGCCCTACGAAAGTCCCAACCTAATTTAAAAAGTGGCAGGGCTTGAGAAGGGTTGAGTATTACGTTTCTAAACACTGCGGGTATGTTTGGTTCACCATTGTTCTTCAAACTTTGATCCAAAAAATCTGGCAATTTCGCTTCGAATTCATCGCATATTGTTCGCACGCAAATATAGGGTATGAATGCTTTCTTCGCAGTTTGGGCAATTATTACAGACTCCATGTCGACAGCTGGTGTTAGGTGTTTTTCAATAAGCTTCGCTTTGTCTCTCTGATTTAAGACCATTTTTTCAACCGTTAAAATCGCGACCCTTTTGGGCTGAAGTTTTGATAAGGCTGTATTGAGCAATTCAGCGAAGTCCGTTTGGAATTCAAAAAAGCCCCCCCTCTGGTCTTTAAATGAGGAAGATATTAATAGATCCCCGGTGTTTAACTGCCGGGTCATGCTGCCTCCCACGCCCCATCCTACCAGTAGGTCTGCGCCTTCTTTTATCAGGTTTTCGGCCGCGTATTTTGCCTCTTCGCCTACCCCGCATTTTTGAACAGTATATTCATCTCCCGTGCGCAAATTACCTTTGTGTCTTTCAAAAGTTTTATATTCTGCCTCCAGTGGTGTCAAAAAGCCGATTAGCAATTGTTTATCTTCCGATTTGTTAAAGCTCGTTATCTTTCAATTCACTTTTTTGAAGATATTGCCGTTACAAGCTTTTTGGGCCTAGGCATTTGTAAGGATAATAAATAGAAAAGCACGCGAAGACCAAAATTGGTTTTTGAGAGTAGTGTAGTTGTGGTCATGACAAATTTCACGGTTGAACGGGATATTTTCACGGTTTCACCATCCAGGTATTGTGGGTCTTTATGAATTTTTTTCAATGTCAGTACGGCCATAAAAAGAGCCCATAAACAAAAAAGGCGTATCCCCGATTCCCTTTTTGGAATACAGAGGGTGTAATCTAAAGCGTTCCCCAAGTGAGCAAGAGCAGTCCCAATCAAAGTCTCTAAGCACCTTTGAAAGCCAAGGGCTCTTCCGTTCTTGATTTTAGCTAGAGCGATGTTTTCCTTTTCAAATAAGTCCCGAGGTATCCAACAAGCGCCCCGTTTCCTGTCAGTCCATATGTCTTTCAATATATTGGTCATTTGAAGTCCTTGTCCAAAAGATACTGACAATTTCTCCATTGTTACTTTTTGCGTAGAGCCCCAGTCTGTTCCGTAATCTAAAAATATTTTTGTTAACATAACTCCAACAATGCCGGCAACATAATAACAATATAAATCCATGGCGGATTGATTCTCAAGGCCATTTAAAGTTTCCTTATTTTGGTAAAGGACCATACCCTCGATCATCGTATCAACGCATTCTAGCATCGCCTCCCTTTGTGAGATCGATAAAGAATGGGTAACTCTTAAAACCTTAGAAGTTTCCTTGATTAATGATCGTTCTGCTTGACTGGTCTGGGCTCCAAGTTTGGCCAATAACTCTGTAGAAAACTCAGTTGCGGAGGATCTTTCTCTTAAGATTTGAGCGAACCAATCCGAATAGCGTTTTTTCTCAGAGAAGGATAGATCGGGATCATCTTCGATGGTGTCGGCGATTCTACAGAGCAAGTAAGCGTTAGAAACAGCTACTACCAAATTGTCAGGCAATTTAGGGATAGTAAGTGCAAAAGTCCTTGAAACCTCAGCGAGGATCTTATTTTGGAAATCAATATCGCTTTGGCTTACTGAAAGGCGGCTCATCTTAGTTCGTTCAATGCTATAATTTTGAGGGATGTTAATGCGACGATTAATCTCAAATAACGAGTGCGTCTGGTGAATTGATTATGGACAGTTTTAAAGAATCTTTTATCATAGCTTTTAACCTAATTCTAATGGGTGACTCTCAACTTATCGAAATAGTTGCTCTATCAATGAAGGTCAGTCTTATAGCCACCCTTTGTGCATCAATCATCGGTATCTTGCTCGGAGTTGCTCTTTCGATTTTGCGTTTCTACGGGCGCACGCCCCTAATAATATTGATTAATGGCCTCATGGGATTACCTCCGGTCGTTGTCGGTCTACTCCTTTACATGCTCTTATCAAAAAATGGCCCGTTAAACTGTTTGAATATACTGTACAGTCCGTCTGCGATGATTCTTGCCCAGTTCGTCATAATTCTACCCGTAGTTGCCTCCTTATCACAAGAGATTCTCAGTGGGTATTTTGAAGAATACAAGGATCAGCTCAGAGTCTTGGGGAGAAAGAATCAAAGCATAGCAATAACTTTAATTTGGGAGGGTAGGTTCAGACTTTTTACCGCCGTCGTTGCTGGCTTGGGTAGGGCAGTGGGAGAGGTTGGAGCAGTAATGATTGTCGGAGGAAACATTAATCATGTGACAAGAGTAATGACTACTTCGATTGCTCTGGAAACCTCGAGAGGCGATCTTAATTTAGCGCTTGCGCTTGGTATAATATTGGTGTCAGTTTCAATAATTATTAATGGAGCGTTGTTTTATCTAAGACGTTTGTCAGAGGCGTTAGACGGAGACACTTGATTGAAAACGAGTATTTCGAGGAAAAAATGAAGAGAGTTGATATGGTTTTACCAATTAGAGCCAAAGGGATTAAGCTAACTCGTAATAGAGTTAAAATCCTGGATAAACTATCGGTAGAAATTAGCAATCGAGAAGGAATTACGGTTGTGTTAGGTTTTAATGGTGCTGGAAAGTCAGCTTTGTTGAGGGTACTGACTGGTCTGATTCAGCCAGACTTTGGGGAGTTGACTTACGGAGGATTCTCCCTTCAAAGTGAGCAAATTAAAAATTCTCAGACATTAGTGCTTCAAAAACCTGTAATGCTGCGACGTAGTGTCGGTGAAAATGTTAGATATGGTTTTATTCCGGCACAGGATCGCTCAGCTTTAAATTTGCGTTTTGAAGAGCTAATTAGTCAATGCCAAATTTCAGATCTCGTTGACCGGCCGGCGAGAAGTGTTTCAATTGGAGAGCAACAGCGGGTTTCTCTCGCCAGGGCGCTTGCACTTGATCCTAGGGTAATTTACCTTGATGAACCGACTTCTAGTCTCGATCCGGTTTCAGTTCAAGTTGTAGAAGATGTTATTAAGAAGGAGAGCGATCTAGGTCGAAAAATTATTTGGGTCACTCACAGTGTTGAACAGGCGCAGCGCCTGGCTGCAGAGGTAATCTTCATTCATGCTGGTCGCGTGATTGAACACCAAAGGGCCAGTGACTTTTTTCGAAAACCTAAAACAAAAATCGCTCAAACCTTCTTAGAGGGTGCTGTCGACTACGGATAAAAGAAGGAGCTCTAATATTGGTAAAATATGCGTTAATGATTCTCTCAATCATCCCATTCGGCGTGACGAGTGATTCAAATCAATTCATTACTTTGCAATCCACTACATCAACTGAAAATTCGGGCCTTTATGATTTTCTGTTGCCGGCATTTACTGCAGAGTCTGGGATCAAAGTACGAGTGGTGGCGGTTGGAACCGGACAAGCATTACGTAATGCTCGCAACGGCGATGGTGATATTTTGATTACCCATGCTAGGGAAGCCGAAGAGCGGTTCGTGAGGTCTGGCTTTGGTCTAAACCGTCGTGATTTAATGTTCAATGATTTCGTGATTGTCGGGCCACCAGAGGCGCTGGGCGACAAATCGAAAAATCGGAATCCAGTAGACTTTTTTAGAAACATCGCGGAAAAAGAAAGGATTTTTGTCTCAAGGGGTGATGATAGCGGCACGCATAAAAAAGAGCTGGAACTTTGGACTAGAGCTGACGTGGATGTTGTAGCAGCGAGTGGTCGTTGGTACCGGGAGACTGGTACAGGGATGGGCGCTACATTAAACATAGCGATCGGGATGGGCGCTTTTACATTAACAGATAGGGGCACTTGGATTTCTTTCAAGAACAAGTCAGATTTTGAAATCATTGTAGAAGGAGCGGATATATTGCATAACCAATATGGGGTAGTAGTTGCTACTCCTAAAAATCAGGAGCCCTCAAAGAGGCAAAATGCTATTATATTTTGTAATTGGTTACTAAGTGAGGCGGGTAGGGCACAAATAAATTCTTTTGCCATAAACGGCGAACAACTTTTCTATGCGAATGGTGATGGGTCTGCTTGCGAGTAAAGGGGTATAGTCATGTACAACTTGAGGGTTATTGATAAAGTTGGGATGCCTCATGTGATGTTATTTATTACCGAGAAATTGGCTGAATTTGATACCAAGAGTGTTGAATGGATCAAATTGCTCCCCTTGAAAAAAAATACTTTACTACACGGGGAATGCAAGTTCCCCTACAAAGGGGCGACTAAAAACAGTAAGCTAGACTCTGGCTATAGGATTAGGGCAAGCGTAAATGTGATGATGTGTCCGCCGTTTTCGTTTGCTCATTGGGGGAGAGAGTATTTCGATACGGCAAATATTTCATGGAAATCGGTAGAAAAAAAATTTTACTTTGAAGATCTCGAAGAGTGTGCTGTGCACACTCTGGCCCACGAATGTTTTCATTTTTTGAGTGATTCAGGTCAATTAAAGGAAAAAAACTACGAAGCAAATGCAAATTGGTGGGGAGACCTTTGGCTGACTGAATTTAAAAACAACCGTTGAGGTTAGGCTTGATAATCGAGGGGGTGAATTGTATTGGATGACGAGCTGCGAATCTGGGGCTGGTTCTTTCTTGCATTGTATATCTGCATGATGGTAGTCCTTGGTGCTATTGGGATGCGACGTGTTTCAAATAGCGATGATTTTGCGACTGCTCGCCGGAGTTATGGACCGATTTTCTTGGCGTTTGCTCTTACTGCCACCGCTGCAAGTGGAGGGACTTTCATAGGAATTCCAGCTTTAGCCTATAAAACCGGTTTTTCTGCGCTTTGGTACGCGTTTTCATATCCTATCGGTGTGTATGTGGGGGTTTTGTTATGCATGAAAGCAATCAGACGAGCTGGAGATGCGTTCGGCAACCGCTCCATACCAGAGTACCTTGGGGATAGATACGAGTCCGAGGTTTTAAGAATCCTTGTTTCTCTTCTTTCCATACTTCTGCTTTTTTACCTGGCGGGCCAACTACTTTCTGGGGCAGTGGTTTTTAACAAAATGATGGGGGTTAGTGTTTTTCAAGCTTTGGCAATAGCTGGCGTTATTATTATGTTTTATATCGGGATTGGGGGAGCGCACTCCGATATACTGACCGACGGCTTTCAAGGAGCGTTGATGTTGGTTTTGGCCGCAGCGGTGGCCTTGATGTTTTGGATTGGATTCGATGTTCCTGGTGGGTTTACTGGAATGGTAGGGAATTTATCAGCCCAAGATCCAGGCTTAGTTAAACCTTTAAGTGCGACGCATCCAGTGCTTGATTCAAAGTGGGATGTTTTCGCTATCTTCCTGGCACACATCCCGCTCGGACTTTTACCACATGTTGGGAATAAGCTTTGGGCTCTAAAAAACGATAAAGACCAAACGACTTTTATACTCCTCTCTTTTTTGTTCGGAATGGTATTGCCCTGTATTGCGTTCGGAGGAATACTTGCGAGAGCATTGTTAGGGGACGCTTTGCTGGCAGAAGGGTCGAGTGCGAATTACGCTATACCTGAGCTATTTATTTATACTATGCCAGCTTGGCTAGCAGCGTTAGTAGGTGCCGGAGTGCTTGCGGCGATAATGTCGACGGCTGATGGTTTGCTTGTTTCCACATCTCAGATTTTTGCTAATGATATCTATCGGAGAAGTATTGCTCCTAGATTCGGTTTTGATGCCAGTAGTAAAAACGTTGATGAAGTGGCTTTGCTTATCAGTCGCTTGAGTACAGTATTAATTGTTGTGGTAAGTATTTACTTGGCTTGGGTGGCTCAGAAATCAAACGTTGCTTTATTTATGGCCGCGGGGATTGGGGGTATGCTAGCGGCAATAAGCGGTCCCCTATTCGTGGGTATTTTCTGGAAAGGCACTACAAGGTTAGGAGCCATAGCTGGCTTGTTTATGGGTGGAATTTCTTTTCTGTTTTTTAAATTAGCGGTTATAGAAATGATCTTTGGAGAAGGTGAGGGCGGTATTGTCGTTTTATGGCTAGTGGCTCAGGCAGTAAATCCTTTTGCATGTATCGCTCTGGGAATTATCCTTTCTATTACCACTGTTTTTCTTGTATCTAACTTTACCGAACCTCCGTCGGAGCGACACTTAGGAAACTTCTTCAAGTAGTAAAAACTAATTTAACATAGACGTTTGTGATGCCATCTGAGGTGTGATTCCATAAAAGTAGAAATGAAGTAATAAGAGTGGTCGTATCCTTCTCTGAGTCTCAGTTCAAGATTTACCCCAGCGTTTTCGCAGGCGACTCTCAGTAGCTCTGGTCTTAGTCCGTCTTCAAGAAAAGGGTCACTTAGCCCCTGGTCTACCAAAATTTCAGGGTAACGATATCCATCCTCTAATAAGCAAGTAGCATCGTAGTCGCGCCACAACTTTGGGTCCTTTCCTAAATATTTTTCGAAAGCTGATTTTGACCAAGACGCAGTGCTAGGTTGAGAAATTGGAGCGAGCGCAGAGCAGCTTTTATAGGAATCTGGATTTTTTAAAGCAATCGTAATTGCACCATGTCCACCCATGGAATGACCAAATATTCCATGGGCGTTACTTTCAATTGAGCACTTTTCTCTCAGAAGGGTGGGTAACTCTTTGGTTATGTATGTATACATATTGTAGTTATTGTCGTAGGGAGGACTTACCGCGTCTAAATAAAACCCCGCACCTGTACCAAACTGCCAGTTGTCTTCCTCATCTGGTATATCGTTCCCCCTAGGGCTAGTATCAGGGCACACAATTATCATTCCCAGCTCTGAAGCAACACGTCTGTACTCTCCTTTTTCCATGACATTTGCATGGCTACAGGTTAAGCCGGATAAGTACCAAAGCACAGGCGGATTTTTAATTCCTCCCGATTCTGGTTCATATATTGCAAAGGTCATCTCACAAGATAGAGCATCAGAGTTGTGACGGATGATTTTTTGTACGCCCTCAAATGAAAGAAACGAGTCGATTATTTCCATTAGAAAACCACCACAGAGCGAATAGATTGTCCTTCGCGCATTAGATCGAAAGCTTTATTGATATCTTCCAGAGCAAACTTGTGCGTTATGAGCGGGTCTATCTCAATTTGTTTCTTTAAATACCATTCGATAATTCTTGGTACATCGGTGCGACCTCTTGCTCCTCCGAAAGCAGTGCCCTTCCAAGTTCTTCCTGTTACTAGTTGAAATGGCCTCGTAGAAATCTCTTCTCCTGCGCCAGCAACCCCTATTATGATGCTCTCCCCCCAGCCTTTATGGGCGCATTCCAGCGCTGATCTCATTAAAGACGGCTTGCCGACACACTCGAAGCTATAGTCTGCTCCCCCATCTGTTATTTGGATGATATGTTCTGTTAAATCTCCCGCTATTTCGGTCGGATTTACGAAGTCGGTCATTCCGAACTTCTCACCCCAGGCTTTCTTGTCGTTGTTGAGATCAACCCCAACAATTTGTTCAGCACCGATCATTCTGAGACCTTGGATGACGTTCAAACCGATCCCCCCTAGACCGAATACCACCGCTCTACATCCTGTTTCAGCTTTAGCAGTAAAAATAACTGCTCCTATCCCCGTCGTCACTCCGCATCCTACATAGCAAGCGGTGTCGAAAGCTGCTGCCTTATTGATTTTGGCTAATGCAATTTCAGGTAGTACGGTGTAGTTCGAGAATGTGGAAGTTCCCATATAATGAAAGATCTGTTTTCCCTTATATGAAAATCGGGAGGAACCGTCTGGCATAAGGCCTCGACCCTGTGTCACTCTTATGGCTTGGCATAAATTTGTTTTTGGGTTGAGACAAAATTTGCATGTCTGGCATTCGGGCGTATATAACGGAATTACGTGATCGCCTTCCTTCACGCTCTTCACGTTAGACCCAACATCAACAACTATTCCTGCACCCTCATGACCCAGAACTGCGGGAAAGATGCCTTCAGGATCGGCGCCAGACAAAGTGAATTCGTCTGTATGGCAGATACCCGTGGCTTTAATTTCAACTAGCACCTCTCCTTCTTTAGGTCCTTCCAAATCAATGTCCACAACCTCGAGTGGTTTTTTGCTTTCAAAAGCGACAGCGGCCTTGGTTTTCATTTCAGAAATATCTCCTGTTTAAGCCCGAGCTTATTCTATCGTGCAGAAATTATTTAGTAGCCTCGAGGCCTTTATCTTACTATATGATGAACCTTTGGTTCCATAGAGTGGTATGTCGGCGTTGTGAAGGACACCTTTGTTTCAAGCATAGAAAGCGTAAGTGAGATATTAAAATGGTACAAGATTTTTCCGAAATATTTATAAAGACTGGGCGTCAAGGTTTATACGAATTTACTTCAGAGGTTAAAGAACGATGCTCTTTAGCTTCACTGAGGAATGGTTTAGTCAATCTGAGCATTTTACATACAAGCGCTTCTCTTTTGATTCAAGAGAACGCCGATCCGGCCGTGACCGTAGATATTCAAAACTTCTTTTGTGACCTCGTTCCTCATGGGTCTCAATATACCCACAAGAGTGAGGGTGATGACGATATGCCCGCTCATATTAGAACGGCGTTAACAAATACGAATTTAGCTATTTCAGTCCAAAATTTTGAATTACTTCTGGGGGTCTGGCAAGGTCTATATGTTTTTGAACATAGGGACTCGGTGCAAGAGCGCACTGTGTTTTGTCACATTATAGGAGATTTGAGGTAAAGCCTTAAAATTAACGGCTTAAATATGAAAAGACGTATGAGAAACTTAGATTTACCTGGTGTATCACGGGGCATTTATGATTGTCCGTTTTGTGAATTGGAAATCGCTGGAGTAGAAAGAATAGTTGAGGAGAATGAATTAGCCCTGTGTATCAGGGATCTGTACCCGGTTACTGCGGGGCATTCCTTAGTTATACCGAAGCGTCATGTGCTAGATTTTTTCGAGTTGGATGAAAAGGAACTACTGTGTATTAATAGATTGCTAGTTAACCAGAGACAAGTTCTTCTCGAAGCAGATTCCTCGATTGAAGGTTTTAATGTGGGGGCTAACTGTGGAATAACTGCCGGTCAATCTGTTTGGCATTGCCACATACATTTAATCCCACGTAGAAAAGGAGATACCGACTATCCTAAGGGTGGAGTAAGGCACGTGATACCTTTGAAAGACAGCGTTCACTTTAATAATAAACAAAGCTCATCTAGTTGACTGTGATTTATCTAGTCTCTCAGAAAATGGATCTGTAACAGTTTTGAAGTGCTCGTTTCAGGTATTAATATGAGTTTTTTCTACAAAAGCATTGTAGAAAATTTCTTACCTCAACACTTAAAGATATAGCTGGTTATGATAGTGCTTGGCGTTTTTATGCCCGCACTTTTAGAATAGCAGATAAACACTAAGGTATTCACTAAGGAGGAGTTAGGCTATGAAAATAGGAGTTTCCCTACCAATTAGGGAGCTAGAAAATGATCTAGATTCTATCAAGCAATTTGCGATTATGGCCGAAGAGCTTGGTTTTAATCACCTTAGAATTCCTGACCAAGTAATTAGGCCGAATAATAAACATTTGCACGAGCCGCTTACCCTACTATCTTATTTGGCGGGATTTACTTCTAAGATCGAGTTGGTTCCGTCTGTAATAATTTTACCACTTCGTAAAACGGTTGAGTTTGCACGTCAATCGACTGGATTAGATATCCTCTCAGGAGGAAGGCTCAGATTGGGTATAGGAGTGGGATCGAGTAAAGACGAGTATCGGTTCTCTAATGCGAATTTCCAACAAAGAGGCTTAATTTGTGATGAACAAATGTCACTTTTAAATCAATTATGGCAGCAGGGCAAGGTGAATTTTAAGGGTAGATGGCATGAAATAAGTGACGTAGGAATTAATCCTCTTCCTATACAGAGACCAATTCCTATGTGGATAGGGGCGCAGTCTTCTCCTGCTCCATCAGTTATTAAGAGAATTGCTCAAATATCGAACGGATGGTTTGTCTTGGCTGATCCAGAACATTTTGGTTCTTTAAAGGCTTCTATCTCTAGCGAAGCAGAAAAGGTGAATAGGAATCCAGAAGAAATAGGAACGGAGGCAGGTGTCGCGGTAGTAGGGCCGAGAGAACGAGAATGGCAGGAGAGAGTTGAAGGGTGGCGTAGTAGAAATCTTACACATCTTTGTATGAGAACGTTGGGTGGAGGATTAAAATCTGTTCAGCATCTAGAAAAGTTAAGTGAGGTGGCAAAAAGATTGTCAAAGTTTGAAGACTTTCCATCAACTTAAAAATGGGTTGGCTCTTTAATAAAAAGGATGCAGCTGAGGGAGAAAATCCTTTTGATGAAATGGGCTTTATAAGATTCACCTGTCTTACATTGCTTTTTTACGCTACATTTCCGTTTTCTCTCATCGGCATTTACTGTGTTTTCGGAAGAAGAAAAACAGCTCAGCTAATACGAGCTCTGGTGACAGATTTCTTTTTGACTATCCTGCTGTTAGGTTTAACGTTCCTTTTTATAACGTGGTTAGCTTACATCTATCTGTTGCCCACCCTAACGTCGTGGTTTAGCACTTATCTCCCATTTTTTTAAACCGCGGATCAAAATACTCGCGCTTATGCTGCTATTTTTCGTCACCCTTCACTGCCCCTGGCGAGAGTAAGATGGCGTTATGTATTAAAAAGCTTCTGACGATATTGCCCCTCTTCGCTTTTTCGATTTTAGTGCCCTCAGAGTTTCCTTGAAATAGATCAATCAGGTCAGAGTACTTTTTGCGTCCCTTGACGCTTATTCTAGGGTCGCCTGCCTTGTTTGTCCGCTTACACTCCTTGATTATTGTATCGGGATCGACTGCATTAGTGACACAGAATTCCTCTAAAGTCGGCAGACGCGACGGGTCGTCATTAATCGGGTCTCCTCCCCAATGCTTTTCTAGACCCGCCAGCCAAGTATTGACAGTTTCGTATTCAGTGATGATTTTAAGCGAAAAAGACGAGCTCACAGCGGTAATCCGAAACGTTCCGCTAAAGCCCTTATTTCCGCTTTTCGCTCAGGATCATCGGGTACTGCTTCCTTTTGAATCATTTTATCTTTTTTCAAGCTATCCACTACTTTCTCGCTTCTTTCGAACGGGACACCATATTCCCCTTCAAAAAACTGTTCTTCGAACGGAGGCCTTGGTCTTTGTCCACCGGCATCCCAAGATTCGGCTGGATAGCCTGCTAGAAGTACCCATATCATCATCCATTCCTCAGGTACTCCTAAAACTTCGTGAATATGCTCAGGGTTTGGGGTATTGAGCCCCACACCTAAACCCTCGTCAACCCCTGCCAATAGCATTTGGCCAGCCGCCAGTCCCGCATCTGCAGCTGCCACCGCAGCATACGCTGGATTCTCCGTTAGCGGTTTTAAAATTTGAGGATAAACCAGCTCATCGACAAATTGATGGCTCCATCCATGTGTTGGGGGTAGGGCATTCACGTCTACTAATTCTTTTAAGCGTGCCCCTTCGTTTTTATTGACTACGCTCATGTCGGCGAACAAATAGATATGTACTGGCGCTAGATCAAGTTGAATGTTAAAAACTGGGGTCTTCAGCTTCTCTAACATTTCGTCAGAGAGATAATCTCTCTGAACAACTATCGCTTTTAGCCAATGGGCATTTACAGCGCAGGAGGATAGTCGTGCCGCCTCTAGCATCACCTGAATTTTTTCGCGCTCAACTGGTCTGTCGGGGTCGAAGAACCGAATACTTCTTCTTCTGCCAATTACTTCTTTGAATTCCATGACTTCCTCCTGCAGGCTTTTGTCTATCTGTTGCACTAATGGTAAAGAAAAACAGGGTGGCCCAACTGAAATAAAAATTCAACTAAAATCCCTGAGAGCGCATTAGTTTGTATGATTAAGCTTTAGGTCGAGTTCGATTTTTTATTCATTCGAAAAAACCACTAGACCTCTGAAGCTTAAGTGTCGCTGTAAAATGTTTCCCCTATTGTTTGGGTATAAGCCAAGGTTTTTTCTGGTGGCAAGGACAGCGCAGGAGGCACTAGGGTCACGGAGTCCGCTATTTCCCAGGCAGGGTCTAAACGTTTTTTTACCTCATCAGGGGTTCCAGTTAGAACAAAAGTTGAAGCCATATCGTCCGGTATGAGATGGGCGGCCTCTAAGTAAGAGCCGTTTTTAACTCTTTCTTGTAATTGTTTGCAAATTTCTCCGAACCCATGGGCTTCAAAAAATGGTTCGTACTGTTCTATACCAGCATAGAAGGCCACAACTGCTCTCGCATCCTCAACCGATTCTTTTCTGTTCGAGTTCGGTGTTGTCCAAAACCAACAATTGATTTCTATCTCAGACCTTTGTCGTCCACTCTTGTTTAACCCCTTGACGATTTCATCCCTTATATGCGTTCGAAGCCAGTCGATTGTCCAGATCGGATGCCCGATTATGCCATCTCCAATTTCTGCTCCTAATCGAGTCATCGGCCCTCTAAGGGCAGAGATCCATATCGGAATATTTTCTCTTAATGGTGGAACAGTAGGTTGCAGCTCAGAAAAATCCAATTTGTAATAAGTTCCAATGTGATTTTCCAGCGAGCCTTTGTGAGCATGCATCGTAACTTTTCGAATTACTTCAACTGCCTCTCTTAATTGCGAAACCGGTTTAGAATAAGGCATACCAAAAAAGCCATTAGTCCATGATTTTACACTGGCTCCCAAGCCTAATATGAATCGTCCTTCAGTCATATGATCAAGCTCTATAGTGGCCATGGCGGTTTCAAAAGGACTCCTTGTGAGGGCTATTGCAATTCCAGTGGCTAGTTTGAGGGAGGAGGTGGGGCCTGCAGCCGCTGCAAGAGGGGCAAAAGGGGGGCCATAGACTTGTACTGCAAATGTCCCTTCCAATCCTAGACTTTCCTGTTGCTTGGCAAGTTCACCTATCGCGTTAGCTGGAAGTGAGGAGGGCAGAAGGCCCCAAAATTTTTTTTTCTTAGAGCTCAAGGTAAATCTCCTTACTAATCTTGATTTGGTTTAATAATTAAAATTATAGTCTAATTCTAACTAGTGGTCTGCTATAGGGGCAAATGTAGGTGGATAGAAGTTGCTTCAAGTCGATACTTTATTTTTAAATGAGTTTGTCATTTGCTAACCAAAACATTCTAAAAATTGGTCGGGGTGACAGGATTTGAACCTACGACCCCTGCCTCCCGAAGACAGTGCTCTACCAAGCTGAGCTACACCCCGACATTACCAAGACCTGGTGACCGTGAAGATTACTAGGCGCTCTAGATCATCTTTATACACAGAGGAGGGGAGATGGGCTAAGGCGGCTAGCGCCTTTTTCGCTTCCTTTTCTGCTAGGGAGAAAGTATAGGAAAGCCCTCCGGTATTTTCTATAGTTTTGATGATCTCATCTAAATTACCAAGACCTCCGTTAAGTATTGCATTTTCTATAAGCGTGCTCTCTTTCTCACTTCCGTTCCACATTGCATATAATAATGGAAGTGTGGGCTTACCCTCAGCCAAGTCATCTCCGATATTTTTACCTAACCTACTTACGTCTGACATATAGTCCAGAGCATCATCGATGAGTTGAAACGATGTTCCCAGATGCTTGCCAAATTTCGCAAGGGCTATTTCCGATTTTTTATCGCTATCTCCTGTGACTGCTCCTAGGAGGGCTGCAGACTCAAGGAGTTTGCCGGTTTTGTTATGAATGGTAGCTAGATATCTTTCCTCAGTTACTTGGGGGTTGTTTTTGTTAAGTAATTGCATAATTTCTCCTTCGGCAAGGGTGTTCGTTGCCTCAGCTAAAATCTGTAAAACCCTGTTATTACCAAGTTCGACCATTATTTGAAATGCCTTTGAGTATAGATAGTCGCCGACAAGCACACTAGCCTGATTTCCCCAAATTGCGTTCGCAGTTTTTCTACCGCGCCTTAGTTGCGATTCATCTACTACATCATCATGAAGTAATGTAGCGGTGTGGATTAATTCTAGAACGGCTGCCAGTGAAATATGATTTGCCCCGGCGTATCCAGTTGCGCGGGCAGAGGTCAGTAGAATCAGAGGGCGGATTCTTTTTCCTCCGCCCTCAAAAATGTGCAAGCTAAGCTCATTCACGAGATTGATTTTGGAATCAAAATTACTCTTAATGATGTCATCTACCTGTTTCAGGTCTTCCACGACATCGCTTTTTAGTTCTTTGCTTTTAGAAGAATCTATTATGCTAACCATTTCGAAATATTCTGGGTTTTAGCTGTAGTTCGTTACTGCAGCCATGGATTTAAAAAATGGGCAACCAAATAACTTTTTGTTGTCTGTTTGAGCAGATTTGCTGTAGAATACCGCGCCTATCGGTCGAAATCTGTCTTTCCACTTGGTTTTGGCTAAATTACAGGTGAAAGGTTACGCTCTAAGCGACCTATTAGCAACGATTAAACAAAAAGAATTAAGAGCGAGTGACTATACTATGCAAGCTATTTTCAAGACCGGAGGTAAGCAGTATAAAGCAGCTGTAGGTGACAAGCTTAACGTCGAAAAAATTGGGTTAGAAGTTGGTTCTTCGGTGTGCTTTGATGAAGTATTGATGGTTCTAGATGATGGTGAAATATCTTTGGGAGATCCTCTCGTAGAGGGGGCGGCGGTCGATGCGAAGGTAATTGAGCAATTTCGAGGCAAAAAGATTGAAATAATGAAGTTTAAGCGAAGGAAGCACTATAAGAGAAGGGCTGGTCATCGACAAAGCTTGACTAGAATAGAAATCTTGAACGTTAGGAGTAATTAAAAGTATGGCACACAAGAAAGCGGGAGGCAGTACTAGAAATGGGCGTGATTCAGAGTCTAAACGTCTCGGTGTGAAACGTTTTGGAGGAGAGGCGGTGAAGGCTGGGAACATATTAGTCAGACAGAGAGGAACCCATTTTCACGCTGGACCAAATGTCGGTTGCGGAAGAGATCATACACTTTTTGCCTTAGTCGATGGCAACGTTAAGTTCGAGAGAAAGGGTTCTCGGAACAGACGGTTTGTGAGCGTTACAGACCTAACGTAAAAAGGTTGGAAATTTTCTTAGGCCCCGTTTTGAACAGCGGGGTTTCTGGTTTTTGAGATATCTCATGGTTGTTTTTGGTTAGGGGTACTCAATGAAATTTGTCGATCAAGTTCAAATAGAAGTCGAAGCCGGAAATGGTGGTGATGGCTGTCTGAGTTTCAGGAGAGAAAAATATATCCCTCGAGGTGGTCCGGACGGCGGAGATGGAGGCGAAGGAGGGAACATCTATTTGCAGGCGGACCAAAGAGTAAATACCTTAGTCGATTTCAGGTTTAAAAGAGCCTTTAAAGCGCGAAATGGACATCCTGGAGAAGGCAGGAATAAAACCGGAAAATCTGCGGATGATCTCTTTGTAAAAGTTCCGATTGGCACACTGGCCTACGACAAATATACAGGGGATTTGATAGGTGACTTAGTCTCTCAAGGAAGCACCATTTTGATAGCAAAGGGAGGACACTCGGGGCAGGGTAATGCGCGATTTAAGACGAGTGTGAACAGAGCACCTCGTAAAACAACTACTGGCGGAAAGGGCGAGCGTAGGGAACTAAATTTAGAGCTTAAGCTTTTAGCGGATGTCGGTCTGTTGGGGCTTCCCAATGCAGGCAAATCGTCCCTTATCAGCAAGTCTTCCTCCGCTCGACCAAAGATATCAGATTATCCCTTTACCACATTGTCGCCAGGACTTGGTGTGGTAAGGATTTCCGACATCCAAAGCTTTGTTATGGCTGATATTCCAGGAATAATAGAAGGAGCGTCAGAAGGGGCTGGGCTTGGGCTTCAATTCCTTAAGCACCTGGAGAGAACAAGACTTCTACTTCATGTCATTGATATCTCTGAAGTCGATGAGGGTCAATTTTGGCGAGAGCGATATGCGGTGATTATTAACGAGATTGGTCGTTATTCGAAAGTATTGGCTAATAAACCCTGCTGGGTTGTGATGAATAAAATTGACTTGGTAGATCAAACCATTGTCGCTCTTTTTGAGGAGAAATTGCGAAGGGAGGGTTGTAAGCTACCCATTTTTTCAGTCAGCGCTGTTACAGGGGAGGGGTTGAGACAGCTCCTTGAGGATATTGCTAAATGGTTTGATGAAGAGCCTGAGAGAAAATGATGATTAAACAAGTACTCGCAAAAGAGCGAAAGACCTTAGGAAAATCACGACGATGGGTCATAAAGATTGGAAGCGCTTTAGCTACCAATAATGGTTTGGGTCTAAATTCTGATAAGATTAAGGATTGGGCATCGCAAATTTCCGAGCTATTGAAAGCAAATCGACAAATAGTGATCGTGGCCTCTGGGTCTGTGGCCGAGGGTGTATCTCGCCTGGGTTGGGGAAGTCGACCGCACGCATTGAATAAACTCCAAGCTGCTGCCGCGATAGGCCAGATCGGATTAGCAAGAACGTGGTCGGAAGCGTTTGAGGCTGTTGGCTGTAGAGCATCCCAGGTTTTGTTAACTCATGATGATTTGGCGGATAGGAAAAGGTACCTCAACGCCAGGACTACCATGCTTACGCTTTTAGACTTGTCGGTAATCCCAGTGATAAACGAAAATGACACGGTTGTTACTACCGAACTTAGTTTGGGCGATAACGACACGCTAGCGGGGTTAGTGTCTAACTTGATAGAGGCAGATCTGATGGTTATTTTGACCGATCAAGAAGGCTTGATGACCGCTGATCCTCGGAGCAGTGACGATGCTGTGTTAATCCAAGAAGCTGATGTTGATTCAGATCGACTAGATTCTTTTGCGCAAGGGGGTGGAGAGTGGGGTCGTGGGGGGATGATTACTAAGTTGAGGGCAGCTCGGCTCGCCTCCAGATCCGCGACTTCTACAATTATTGTTTCCGGTTCTGAGGAAAGGGTGTTGAATAAAATTGGCGCAGGTGAGAGCTGCGGCACGCTTTTATACTCTAGTCAGGAAAAGTTGGCGTCACGCAAACAGTGGTTGGGGGGCATTGTATTGGCCAAGGGTCGAATCACCCTGGATAGAGGTGCGTGTGCCGCATTAAGGCAGCAAGGGAGTAGTTTATTGGCAGTAGGTATTGAGGACGTGGTCGGAAATTTCGAGAGGGGTGATTTAGTCGCGTTAGATAATCAGGAAGGCAGAGAGATGGGCAGGGGTATAATCAATTACTCGTCTAAGGAATGTGTACTCATTAAGGGAAAGGTATCTTTGGAGATAGAGTCTATCTTGGGATACTCAAGAGAACCTGAGGTAATCCATCGGGATAACCTTGTGGTGGGGAGCTTCTGACTGGTAAGGTTTTGTCTCTCTATGCCATACCCCTTATATGTTTGAGAAGCCTTGACTTGTGGCGAGCGGCCTTGTTTTTGTGGATAATTTTCTTGTTAGTCATCCTGTCTACCACAGATACTGCCGTACTGTATGCCTTTTCGGCGTTTTCCTTATCACCAGACTCAATAAAGCTGAGAACCTGCTTAATTCTTGTTCTATATAATGACCGATTGCCCGCATTCTGCTGGCGTCTTTTTTCGGATTGTCTAGCTCTTTTTCGAGCCTGGGGAGAATTAGCCAATTTTCGTGCTCCATGAGTTATAATAGGGGCGTAAATATGCGATGTTGAACTAGAATTGTCAACAGCATTTTTTAAATAAATAGGATGCGCCTTTGGTGTTTTATCCACAACAGCCATTGATTTATCAATAACAATTACATGACATCCGTATACAAATTTTTGTTACGCACGACTACATTGGTCGGCGCTATGACTTTAATCTCGCGAGTTTTAGGCCTGGTGCGCGACGTTTTAATTGCCCGATTATTCGGAGCCGGTATTGCTTCAGATGCTTTTTTTGTAGCCTTTAAGATCCCGAATTTCTTTCGAAGATTATTTGCTGAGGGGGCGTTCTCTCAAGCCTTTATACCGGTACTTACAGAGCATAAACAACAAATAAATCCCCGGGAACCGGGAGCTTTGATAGGCTCTGTTTTCGGTTTAATGTCGGTAGCTCTCTTTGCTATTGTTTTAGTGGGTATTCTCTCTGCGCCCATATTTATCTTGATTTTCGCTCCAGGTTTTGTAAATGGCGGTGAGAAGTTCGAACTCTCTGTGCTTCTTCTAAGGATAACCTTCCCCTATTTATTATTTATCTCACTGACAGCCCTCCTAGGCGGAGCTTTAAACGTGTATAGGAGGTTTGCGGTTCCTGCTCTTACTCCTGCCTTGCTCAATGTAAGCCTTATATTATGCGCTATTTGCCTCTCGCCACGCTTAGACGAGCCCATTGTTGGACTAGCTATAGGAGTATTAGTAGGAGGAGGCTGCCAACTTGTTATGCAATATCTGGCTTTTAGAGGATTAAAAATAGAGTGGAAAGTGAGATTTCGCGCTGATCATTCGGGGGTGCGACAGATTTTTAAGTTGATGGTCCCCGCCATCTTCGGGGTATCTGTAGCTCAAATAAATTTGATAGTAGACATGGTAATAGCATCGTTTCTAATTACGGGAAGCATTAGCTGGTTATATTACTCAGACAGAATCATAGAGTTTCCTTTGGGCATCTTTGGGATTGCGATGGCCACCGCGATACTGCCGACTCTCTCAAAGCAGGCCTCAGAGAAAGATAGCTTGGCCTTTAGAAAAACTATCGGCTGGTCGATGAGATGGGTTTGGCTTATAGGGGTGCCCGCCGCTGCTGGCACGGTAATCCTAGCGGCGCCTATTTTAACTACATTATTCGCCTATGGAGAAATGGGTCAGTTTGACATTATGCAGAGCACTCAAAGCTTGGCAGCTTATGCTATTGGATTGCCAGCTTTTATCTGCATAAAGGTGCTGGCGCCGGGCTATTTTGCCAGACAGGATACGGTAACTCCCGTTAAAATAGGGATAATAGCATTGTTGACCAATATAGTGTTGAATTTAGTCTTGGTTAGTTACCTGGATCATGTGGGACTCGCTATAGCTACTAGCTTATCGGCTTGGTTGAACGCGACATTGTTGTGGGTAGGGTTAAAGAAAAAAGATTTAATTGTAGGCGGCTTTGGCGGTCGGTTGTTTTTACTTCGCGTTTTTCTTGCTACCGGGTTAATGGTGATAGTTGTCAGTCTATTTACAAAGCCTTCACAGGCATGGCTCTACTTGCCTGTGTTAGATAGGGTGACAGGATTAACTTTAGCCGTTTTAATAGCAATGGTTGTTTACTTCGGGACTTTGTTGCTATCGGGTTTGAAAAAGAAAGAAATACTGATGCAATAAATGATATGAAGTTATTTTTATGTAGTGTTAAAGAGAATATAAAGTAGATGAGATTAATTCGTGATCATAAAAATATTCGGCCTGAGGATTTCGGTTGTGTAGCAACCATAGGGAATTTTGACGGAGTTCACTTAGGTCATCAGGATCTAATAAATCGTTTAAACCTTCTCTCTGAAAAATTTGACCTGCCTACAACAGTGATCCTTTTTGAGCCCCAACCGGCTGAATTTTTTTTGAAAGATGATTTGCCTAACAGATTAACTAGAGTGCGTGAAAAAATTCGTTTATTGGATTTTTACGGGGTTAGTCGGGTGCTGGTGTTAAAATTTAATGAACATTTGGCGGCCTATTCTGCCTCTGAATTCGTGGAAGACATTTTGTTGAAAAAGTTAGGTATCAAGGCGCTTGTCGTGGGAGATGATTTCAGATTTGGTAAAAAACGCGAGGGTGACTATAAATTATTGTTGAGCTTTTCTGAAAGAAAAAATTTCGTTCTCGAGCGAGCCGCTCCCTTCTTGGTGGAGGGCGAAAGAGTATCAAGTACCTTGATTAGAAATCATTTAGAGAGAGGCAGCATCTCCAATGCAGAAAAAATTCTGGGCCACACTTACTTTATTGAGGGTCGGGTTAGTCGCGGGCACCAAAGAGGAAGGGAATGGGGCTTCCCCACTGCGAATATTAATTTAGACAGGTTTAGAACGCCTCTGAAGGGTATTTTAGCTGCCAAGGTATCCGGGCTAGGGAACAAGAAGCTGAATGCGGTTGCTTATATTGGTAACCGACCTGTGATCGAGGACCCTCGCTTCGTTTTAGAGGTCCACTTGTTTGACTTTGAGGACGATTGTTACAACAAATACATTCGTGTGGAGTTCGTAGAGCGGATTAGGGATGACATTAACTTTACTACATTCGATGAGATGGCGGAACAAGTTAAGAAAGACTGTGTGGTTGCTAAAGGGATTTTAAATGATGGCTGAAAATGGTTCAAAGCTAGCTTTTTGCTTTTTTTTTACAGCTTCCATAGTGTTTATTGATCAGATTACCAAGCAGTATGCGGAAAAAAATCTAATCTACGGGGAGGCAGTTGATATCTTTCCCGGAATTAGAATGGCTTTGCTACACAATCCCGGTGCGGCTTTTGGAATATTAAGTAATCAGTCTGGTTGGCAAGTGGGTTTTTTAGTGGGCGTTTCTCTGCTAGCTGCAATTGGTTTAGTTTTGTGGATTTGGCTACAAAGGGATGAATCATTTTACACGCTTCTACCCTTGGTGTTGGTTCTGGCTGGTGCTATAGGCAATGGAATTGATAGGGTTCGGTTTGGGTTTGTGGTAGATTTTATAAGTCTATATTATGAGAGATGGTCTTGGCCTACTTTTAATGTTGCGGATTTGGTGATTAGTTTGGGGGTGCTTCTTTTAATCTTAAAGTCATTTTCTTCCAAGCCTGACTGATGAGCATCAGGTTTTAACAGATTCTGGCCGAAAACTTCATTTAGGATTATAATTTAGTATCTTAAATCCATTTACTAGAAAAAATATGCAAATACATTTAGCAAATCCAAGAGGCTTCTGCGCCGGTGTAGATAGGGCAATAGGCATAGTCGAAAGGGCTCTAGAACTATTTGGTGCCCCAGTTTATGTTAGGCATGAGGTCGTGCATAACAAATACGTGGTGGACGGTTTAAGGGACAAAGGTGCTATTTTTGTGGATGAGCTTCATGAAGTGCCAGATGATGCCACAGTGATTTTCAGTGCTCACGGCGTTGCGAAAGCAGTCAGAGAAGAAGCAGCAAGACGTAAGCTAAGAGTTTTTGATGCGATTTGTCCTCTAGTTACGAAGGTGCATATGGAAGTGGGAAGGTACCAGGAGGAGGGCAGGGAGTGTATTTTGATTGGTCATGCCGGGCATCCCGAAGTAGAGGGTACCCTTGGCCAATATCGGCGGCTAGAGGATGGGAGAGGCGGAATGTACCTAGTAGAGTCAGTTGATGATGTCACTGCGCTAACAGTGAAAGACCCTAGCTTTCTGGCTTTTGTAACTCAAACTACACTTTCGATGGACGATACGGCGGTCGTGATCGACGCCCTTAGGGAAAGGTTCCCCAAGATAGTAGGTCCAAAAAAGGAAGACATCTGCTACGCTACACAAAACCGCCAAGATGCCGTAAAGAATCTCCTTCCTCAATGTGACTTAATTCTTGTGGTTGGGTCTCAGACTAGTTCAAATTCGACTCGCCTAAAAGAAATTGCAGAGAAGCAAGGTATTCCTGCTTTCCTAATAGATAGCGCACAGGAAATAAAAGATGAATGGCTCGTAGGTAAAACAAGTGTAGGGGTAACAGCGGGTGCGTCTGCCCCGGAGATTTTGGTGGAGAGAGTGGTAAAAAAACTTACTGAGAGTGGGGGTTTAGAGGTCTTGGAGGTTCCTGGAATAAAGGAGCAAGTAGTTTTTAGTTTGCCTAGAGAGTTAGTTTCGAGTAAAGAGGATGAAATTATTTCGTTCTAGGATAATTTTTTGAACCGTTATCATAAGTAAATTGAATTTTAGATAACGATGTTGAGGTGATAGATAATCAAAAGTTTAGAAGAAACACTCTTAGAAAAAAATATTCAGCCAACCCTTCAGCGCATGCTAGTTGCTAGCGTGCTGTTGGAGCGCCACCAGCATCTATCAGCAGATGCCGTGTTGAAGCGGCTCAGAGATATGGGTAACCCTGTCTCTAAAGCTACTGTTTACAATAGTTTATCACTTTTTGTTGAACGTGGTCTGATAAAGGCGATATCTATAGATAGTTCGCGCACTTTTTATGATTCTAATGCGAAAAAGCATAGTCATTTATACAATATTGATTCAGGTGAGCTTATTGACATAGATTATGAGAGCCAAGTTGTAAAAGAAAAGTTACCTCTACTACCTGAGGGAACGGAATTGGAGAGTCTTGAGTTAATAGTGAAAATAAAAAATAAAGTTAAGAGATAGCCTCTACCTATCAGGACAGCTAATTCTAGTATTCTGAAACCTGACTTTTGTTCCAGGCCGGAGTAGCTCAGTCGGTAGAGCAGCTCACTCGTAATGAGAAGGTCGGGGGTTCAATTCCTCTCTCCGGCATCAATATAGAGCTTGCTACCAGATTGTAGCGAGAGCGCTAACTATTCAGGAAAGCAAAAAGTTATGTTATAACATAACTTAGTGTTTCTAAGGGCCTTAGTTAATAGCTGATGAAAAGAAATTACCTCATAAATTTGCTTATAATTTTTCTTTGTTCCATCTTCGCTAATGCGGTTTCGGAAGAACCCCATATACACGGAGATGTTGATTTAAATATAGTGAAAGAAAACTCCATACTTGAGATAACGCTTATCTCGCCAGCTGTTAATATTGTCGGATTCGAGCACCTTGTTTCAAATGCGAAGGAGAGATTGGCAGTAGAGAAAGCCAATTTAAAGCTATCGCAACATGAAGAAATGTTTTCTTTCCATAATGATTCTTGTGGGCATCTTGAGACCTCAATGATTCAATCCGGGCCAACAGAAAAAAACAGAAGCGAACCGTCTCACGATGGGCATCAACATGAGCACGATAAAAATGTCCATAGTGAATTTGAAATATTGTACAGGTATAGATGTGTTAAAGAGGTGACTTCCCTCAGCGTGAATTTGAAAGATCATTTTTCCGGAGTATCTCAAATCAATGCGAGATGGATCAAAGATGGCGCACAAGGGGGAACGATCCTAAACACTGCTAAACGTAAAATAATATTTTAATTTGAGGAATTCTCAGAAAAGATGAAATTCGATATGTATCAAGTTGAGCAGTATTGTGATAAGCACGGCATCCGTTTAACAGAAAGGCGGAAGCAAGTCCTAGGTGAACTGTTGCAATCTGAGAAAGCTTTATCGGCGTATGAGCTGATTGATGATTGTAACAAGAAGGCTAAAAAAAATATTTCTGCAATGTCCATTTATAGAATATTAGATTACCTTGAAAGTCAACGATTGGTACATAAATTAAATCTTACAAATAAGTATGTCGCCTGTTCTCATATTGCTTGCGAGCATGGGCATGTTACCTCACAGTTTCTCATTTGCGGTGGATGTAGCAAAGTTGAAGAAGTAAATGTTTCCCCCTCCACAATTTCCGCATTAGAGGCTAGTGTTGAGGCGGCGGGCTTTAGTCTAATGAGTCCGCATATCGAAGTTAAATGTTTATGTGGTTCATGTAGTAAGGAACAACTAAATAAAGAGAGTGTGGATAAAAGATGAAAAGCTACCAAATAGGCGCTGATAAGTTCTCTATTACCTTATCTGTAGTGTGTGCATTTCATTGCCTGATACTGCCGATCATTATTTCTTTAGCGCCCACTTTAGCGGCGTTAAATCTAGATGACGAAAGGTTCCATTTTTGGATGGTCGTAGCAGTTCTTCCCATAAGTGTTTATGGGTTATCGTTGGGATGCAAAAAACATAAGCGGTATCAGTTATTGATTCTGGGCTTTGTAGGTTTATCTTTACTAATCTCAGCCTTGCTTTTAGAGGACTTGCTGGATGCTCTAAATTTTATGTTAATTAATGAAAAATCCCTTACGCTCTTGGGTGCTATCTTTTTGGCAACAGGCCATTGGTTTAATTATCGACTTTGCCTTAAGAATGAATGTCGTTGATTTGGGCTGTTTTGTTGTCCAGGCGATACAAGTCGTTAAATCACATCTGATGAGATAAGGGATTACTCCTGCGTACTGAAAAGGCTGATATGGCGAGTTATTCCTCTGTATATGGTTCGTATGCGCTCATTTCTAAAACGTAAGCTGCCGATGCCAGCTCATTTTCTACTAGGGAAGTCTTGAGTACACCCGATATCCAAAATGGTTCGTACAAAGACTCTAATTTAAGGCCCTTCGGGTAATTGGTTAAGATGATTTGATTCGGCGGAGGGGGCGGAAGGTGAATGCAAGCGCCAAACCAGGGGACTAGAAAAAACTGAGTTATCGTTTGCATGTCATCAAACTCTAATGGAACAATGAAGCCAGGAATCCGAATAGCGCTCCCATCCATTTTAGAAACGATGCGTGAGGAATTTAAGGCTTGCTGATATCTATCAGCTCTTGCATTCGACGTATCACCCCGGAGTTGATTGCTTATGACATCTTCAGTTGAGTTTTCCTCGATGTTAGTAATATATTCAGGGGGGTTCAAAAGGGCCTCTAAGTCATCTTTAGGAAGAAGATCAATCCATTCTACCGTTTTATATTTTTGGCTAGTGACTTCTGCCTTTGTTACGTCAACTGATTGGTCTGCGATACCTTCTGACGTTTTTGCTTGAGCCAGTGTAAATACCGTAAAAAAGCTCATAAAGCTGAAAAATAATGTGTTTTTCAAGTTACGATCAACTATTTTTATTATGCGAACTAGCCCCATAGTGCTAAATTATATGGCAAATTTAAGATTCCTAACAAATTTACCGCCGGTCAAGTTAAAGTGATAGAGATTTCCAATGTTATTTTTAAATACCCTGTCCAGGAAGACAGAATAATCCTGGATATACCTGGTTGGTCTGTGTCTAAGGGAGAAAGGGTTTTTATTCATGGGCCTTCCGGATGCGGTAAGACCACTTTTTTGAATCTTTTAAGCGGACTGTCGAGTATTAATGAAGGGAAAGTGATAGTGTTTAACTATCGGCTCGACGAGATGTCTGCTAGGGAAAGGGATGCATTTCGAGCGAATTATGTGGGCCATGTGTTTCAGACCTTTAATTTAATACCTTATCTAAGCGCTGTTGATAACATCCGCCTAGGAGACTATTTTTCAGGGAAAGCGTCAGATAGAGATTGGGTAGAGAAAGCCAAACAGGCTTTGTTAGATCTTGGTGTTTCTCATGAACACCATGATATACAAGCTAGATCACTCAGTATGGGGCAGCAGCAGCGTGTGGCGATCGCCAGAGCGCTTATAAATAAGCCTAAGCTTCTCATCGCAGATGAACCTACTTCTTCATTGGATGAAAAAAACAAAAAATCATTCATGTCTATGATGATGGAATTAGTGATGGTCAATGAGATTACCCTAGTGATGGTTAGCCACGATACTGCGTCGTCAACCTATTTTGACCGAGTTGAAGAGTTTAATTCGATAAATTTAAGGTAGTATGAATGTTTCTCAAACTGGCAATTAACAGCTTGATAGATAGGAAAGGTGCGGTTTCATTATCTGTAGTTGCTATGGCTATTAGCATAGCAATTCTTCTGGGTGTCGAGCATATTCGTCAAGAGGTGAAGCAAAATTTCTCTAGTACCGTGTCTGGAGTCGATTTAATTGTGGGAGCCCGTACAAGTAATGTAAATCTGCTGCTCTACTCTGTTTTTCGAATAGGTGCGCCCACAAATAATATAAGTTGGAAATCATTCAAAAATTTTGCCGCTGATCCGAGGGTCGACTGGGCAGTACCCATCTCTTTAGGTGATTCTCACAAAGGACATGGTGTTGTAGGAACTGTGCCTAATTATTTTGATCATTTTAGTTATGGGAAAAATAACCACTTAGCTTTTTATGAAGGTGCGGTTTTTACTGAGGCCTTTGAAGTCGTTTTGGGTTTTGAAGTGGCGTCACGAGAGGGTTATGGTATTGGCGACACAATTGTTCTAGCTCATGGAATGAGCGAAGTTAGTTTCGCTTTGCATGATAAATATCCTTTTACTGTGGTGGGAGTGCTAGAGCCAACCGCTACGCCTGTTGATCGAACTGTTTATATAAGTCTTGCGGGGATGGAAGCAATACACAGTGACTGGCCAAACAAATCGACAAGTGCAACCGATAGTCTTCCAAACCAGGAAAAATTGGGCCAAGTTAAGGTTGAGCAGATCACTGCATTTATGTTGAAGTTGAAAAACCGACTCTCGACGTTTAAGTTCCAAAATGAGGTAAAAAATTATCATGAGGAGCCTTTAACAGCAATACTTCCAGGTGTGGCGCTCTCTGAATTATGGGGTTTCACTGCTCTAATCGAAAATAGCTTTTTTTTAGTGTCTATTTTTGTGTTTACATCGGCTTGTGTCGGGATGAGTGCGATGCTTTTTTCTTCGATTAGAGATCGGACGCGGGAAATGAAATTGTTGAGGATAGTGGGCGCTTCCCCTTCGGTTTTATTTTTTTTAATAGAGGTAGAGGCTTTGTTGATTGCATTGGTAGGAATATTTCTTGGCTTGGGATTTGTTTTTATTTTAATATTCTTTTTTCAAGACTATTTGTTAATTGAATATGGAATAAGTGTTGGTAAAAATATCTTGTCTCAAAGTGTGGGGAAAATGTTATTTGCGATTCTAATAATGTCATTCTTATCTGCGTTGGTACCGTCTTTTTATGTATATAGAAAAAATATAAGTCTTCAGCAGACACAGTAAATTTCTTTGAATGATTGCGAGAGTACCTTGATAACTACTGCCTTGATGGTAATTAGATTAAAATGGGCGAATTCACTCCACTCGGTTGACAAGGAATTGCTACATTGAAACGCTATGGGTCAATATCAAACCAGGTACCATGGGAAACGAAAAGAGACACTAAATATAACATAGAAGAGGGGGATTAACATGACTCAAGATATCAGCGCGATTCAAAACCTTTTAAGCTCTTACTGTCATAAAGTCGATCGAGGAACCGCGCGTGAAGTCGCGGAGCTTTTCATGGAAGATGGAATACTTCGTCCTTACTATGATGGAAAGTATGAGTGCAAAGGTCGGGTTGAAGTGGAACGTTGGTATGCCTTCTATCATGAGAAAATGTCGAGCAAAGTGAGGAACCTTAAGCACATCATAAGTTCTAGTGAAATTTCAGTGAGTGGACGCTCTGGAAGTGCAGTCACTTATCTCACTGCATATTTTGTAGGGATTGAAGATGGCGTTGCTTACCAAGTCCTAGGTACTTATTTTGACGAGGTGACAAAAAATGCGGATGAGTGGCTTTTTAAAGATAGGAGAATAGAAGTGGAATATATGACGCCCCTCAATAGCATGATAGAGGGAATGGAGCCTTTGGGTTTCGAGCCTAATTAAGGGCCGTGAAGGCATGTAACAAGGATACACGGTTCGGCTTCATATTGGTTTTGTAAAATGGTAGAGCCGTGGATTGTCATCACTATTCTAGGAGCGTTTTTCCAAAATTTACGCTCGGCATTGCAAAAGAGAAGTACATCAAATTTGTCGATTCTAGGGGCATCTTATACACGTTTTCTTTTTGCTTTTCCCTTTGCGATTCTTTATCTATTAGTCATAGATATCGCAACCAATTACACTTTGCCTAGCGCAAATCAGAAATTTTTTATTTATTGTTTTGCTGGCGGGGTGGCTCAAATCTTGTTTACAGTTTTTCTTATTTCATTGTTTGGAAGTAGAAATTTTGCTGTGGGGACTGTGTACTCTAAAACAGAGATAGTTCAAGTTGCGTTGTTAGCGTATTTGATACTTGGTGAGCCTTTGAGTAGTCCAGCACTTTTGGCGATTAGTCTAACCTTATTGGGAGTGCTACTTTTAACCTTAAGTGATCAAACTATTACTTTAAAGAGGTTTCTTAGGGAGGCAAATGGTCGATCTACGTTGGTAGGTTTGTCGAGCGGTGCGACCCTTGGCGCTTCGGTGGTTTTTTATCGGGGCGCAGCTTTATCGTTGGAGTATGCAGGGCCCATTTTCGTCGCTGCTGCGTTCACCCTGCTAGTGGCGTTAGCGTTTCAGACATTTGTGATGGGAGTTTGGATTTTTTTAAAGGAATCAGGCACATTTGGCCATATTAGAAACTACTGGGTCGGTTCTCTGTCAGTTGGGGTGGCAGGGATATTGGCTTCCATTTGTTGGTTTACTGCTTTTACCTTGCACAACGCTGCTGAGGTAAGAGCCCTAGGTCAAATAGAACTGGTCTTTACTTTTCTATTTTCTCTCTTATTATTTAAGGAGAAGACTTCGGTGAGGGAATTTTGTGGCATTGTCTTGATAATGCTAGGAGTTCTCGTCTTGGTGTTAGGGGCGTGAATTATAAAGTTGCCCACTAACTGTTGAAAAAAGGATTGTCTTTGCTAGTTAATAGAAGTACGTATGGAGGATTGAAGTGAAAATTGGATTTTTTTGGCTGGTATGGAGCTTAGCACTTATAGATACTGCCCACTCAGCCAGCTTTGAAGAGGTCGATTCTTGGCTAAATTCCGAAATTCTTTTGGATCCCCCGACTCCTGGTTCTATGATAAGCCAGAGCGATCTAAAGACTCTGGTCCCTTGGTTGCCTCCGGGAGTTCTGCACGAGTTTGACTTTCCCGAGCTTAAGCTTGAGATGCAGGCCTATTCAGAAAAAAAACCTCATATAGATTTTTTAAATGCTAGCAAAAAGTATCTTGGAACCGCATCTATAGGGGATGATGGGAGTCTATTTAACTATCGGGCTGGTCAACCTTTCACCCATCAACAAATTGTAGATGCAAATCCTAAAATCGCAGGTTATATGATTGCGTGGAATAATATTCATCGGTGGCAGCATTACGGCATCAGAATAAAAGAAATGTTTTTTGCATATGTTGGTCCTCAAAGTGGGCCTTCACCCTTGGCCCTTGAGAAAAATCTGCTGGGGGGAGGCAGTATCGATAGGGTGCTGACTATGACTTGGAAAAGGGTCTACCTTAATAAGCTGGCTATGCTTCCAGATAAAGACTATAAGATGGACGTAAAAGATAGCGACACTAGATTATACAAAGAGTATATGGAGTTTCTAAGTCCCTTTAATGTGAAGGGGACTAAGTTTGTAGTCGAGCGAATGATTGATCCTCATGAAGAAGATTTAGTCAATACATATTTACCTACAGAAAGGCGAGTGAGACGTTTCTCAGCAAAGGAGCGTTCAGATGCTTTTATGGGTTCCAATGGTACCTTTGATGATATTGAAGGTTTTTCTGGACGCGTTTTGGATTACGATTGGGAATATTTGGGGGAGAAAAAGGTTCTGGCCACTACTAACTCTAGACAAACCACTAACGTCGCATTCTACGGTCCTCATAGTAGGTTGCCCGATGATTTTTATCAATTAAGGGATGTGTATGTAGTCAAGGCAAGTCCTGTGTGGGATGGCAACCCTGTAAAAATGAGAGTGATGTTTATAGACAAAGAAACTTTTAATGTTTCTTGGGCGTTAATTTATAATAGGGAGAATGAATTGTGGAAAACCATGCAGACTGTACATAAAAACTTCGATGGCGATAGGTCTCATAATAGTAAAGTTGCAGGTTTTATTGGGATGGCTATGATAGACCAGTTAGCGAATACAGCCACCATATGCAGTAAGCTTACACCGACCGAATTTCCTGTAACCACTCCTCGCCAGGTAAAACGCGTGTTTAGTGTCTCCACATTATCTGAAGGTCAATAATTAACAAGTTAGCTAAAAAAGAAGAGAACAAATGTTTATTGCAATGAATAGATTTAAGGTTAAATCCGGTAACGAAGCAGAGTTTGAAGAGGTTTGGAAGACTAGAGATAGCTTCTTGGGTGAAGTACCAGGGTTTCTGGGTTTTCATCTTTTGAAAGGAGCAAGTGCCGACGAACACACTTTATATTCGTCTCATTCTACTTGGGATGATCAGACAAGTTTTGAAAATTGGACGCGATCAGAATCCTTCCGAAAGGCCCATTCAGGTGCATCAAGCCGAAAAGGCCTTTATCTAGACCACCCACAGTTTGAGGGTTTTGAAGTTGTCATATGAAGCTTCCCAAGCGCCACCGCGGAAAATATAATCCCGCCCATCCAGCTCCCTACGAGCTTAGTAGAAGCCGAATAGAAAACTTCGTTAAGTGCGAGGCATGTTTCTATCTGCAGCAAGTCGAAGGAGTTCATTTTCCCTCTATTCCAGGCTTCAATATCAATGAAGCCACTGACGTGCTTTTGAAAAAAGATTTTGATGAATGCCGAGAAAAAGGTATATCACATCCGTTTTTGAATAGACTTGGAAAAGGTCATCTCATTCCATATAACCACGAAAACTTTAACCTTTGGACTCAAAGTTTGCATTTTGGTGCAGAAGGTAGACTCAATACGGTTCACGAGGCCAGTAATTTAAAAATTGGTGGTGGACTAGATGATGTTTGGTTTAACAAAGAAACAAAAGAGCTTCATGTTGTTGATTACAAGAGTACCTCTACTAAAACAAAAGGAAAATCTGTTTCCCTAAGTGGTTGGTGGAAAAACGCCTACAAGCGCCAAATGGACCTGTATGTTTGGGTTCTGAGGAGGCAGGGTTTAGAAGTAAGTAATACCGGCTACTTTCTGTATTGTGATGCCGATAGATTTACCTCAGCACCATTCCTTAGAGAAGGTGCGGCGCTAATGGACTTCAAGGTTTCTCTGTTAGATTACTCTGTGGATTGTAGTTGGATTGAACCCACTTTGATGGCGATTCGCAAATTACTTGATTCTCGCAGAAGTTGCCCAAAGCACGACGAGAAATGTGAATATGGTAAGTTCCTGATGGAGTGTGAGGCCTCTGTGTCGAGGCCTCTACAAATCTCTTGAAGCGTACGCTTAGCTTTATAGTTCCCTTTTTATGTAAT
>CACDEI010000008.1 GCA_902551695.1 uncultured Pseudomonadota bacterium | reverse complement strand
AAAACAAGGTTAGCGTCAGTATTAGTAGGTTCATCTCCTCCTAATCCATAACACGCCGGACCCGGGTTCGAACCAGCGGAGTGAGGGCCATTTCTCAACGCCCCACCCTCATCAAGCCATGCAATTGAACCACCTCCAGCGCCTATTGTCTTGATGTCGATACTCGGGAAACTAATAGGCTGGCCGTATTCGATATACCAATCTCTCGTGGTCGTCATAGTTGATTCAAATGTCATGGACACATCAGTACTCGTGCCCCCCATATCAACACCCAAAACATTCGGATAGCCGCAAATCTCCCCTATATATTTGTTAGCAATTGCGCCAGCAGCTATTCCTGAGCTAGCTAGGCGAGCTGCTTGAAAATCAATCGTCTTTGGCGTCATGACTCCGCCACCGCTATGAAGCAAAAGCACGTCACTTTGGTAACCTCGGCTCTTTAGGTTACTTTGTAACCGCACAGCATAGTGCCCGACAACCGGACGCAAAACAGCGTTTACCACTGCGGTCGAGAATCTCTCATGCTCAAAAATCTCGGGCAATACTTCAGCTGATGTGGAAATTGCTACTGAAGGTAGTAAATTCTGCAGATACTCTTTCAACCATAGTTCGTTCGCTGGATTTGCGTAGGAATTCATAAAACATATCGCAATCGCTTTATAATCACGCTTCTTTAATACCCTGGCTAATTCCTGAGCCTGACTTTCATTGACAGGTTTCTCAAGTTTTCCATCGGCGAGAACACACTCTGAGATTGTTAGACGATCTCTCCGTCGAATATAGGCTGAAGGATTATCCTTGTAGGCATCCCATAAATCTTCTTTAGTGGCATTACCTATCTCAATGATGTCTCTAAATCCCTCCGTTGTAACAAGAGCCGTGTGAGGCAAATTACGTTCTATTAAGGCGTTTGTTGCAACGGTAGTACCATGGGAGAACAGAGAAACATCCTCTAGCTTTACTCTTGCTTTATCCAACCCCTCCAAGACAGCGTCTATAGGGTCGGTCGTAGAGGGAATCTTAGTAATTTCCAAACTACCATCTCTATCATCTAATATACAGATGTCAGTAAAAGTCCCTCCAATGTCAACAGCAACGCGAAGATGAGTCACTATCTAAACCTCCACTCCCTTAATAAAAAAACCAACATAAGCCACCTAACTCCCTAAGCGTTTTTTTTACATTTCACCAATTATGTGAGACAAGAGACACATTATCACCTTTTTTCCAGATTGTAATTGCTTTGGTTCAATAAGGAAATCAGACTGACAGTGTTGAAGAATTAAGCATAAGGAGGTAAAAAAAAATGAGGAATGAAGAAAAAAGCTTGTGCAACAGAACTCACATCCAAAAGACAAGTTCCTACCGAAGATGGGCACCAAAGCAATTAATCGCATTCTCGGAGTTTGCTAAAACCACATTTTCAGAAGGAAAATTGTCTAACAAAGACAAAGAGCTAATAGCGATCGGCTGTGCACATTCGCTGCGATGCCCCTACTGCATTGACTATCACGTTGACCTAGCAATTAAAGCAAAAGCTAAAGACGAAGAAATAGCTGAAGCTTCCTGGGTAGGAATTTTCATAGCCGCTCATTGCAGCCATGACTTTCTTTCCAGGGCAATCCCATTTTTGGACATGAAGAAGCGTGCAAATCAGCGACCCCGAAGTTACGAGGAAAAATTTCAACAGCTAAGTGAAGCTTGCTTAAGCGAAGGAGTCCTAACATCATCCACTAAGCTATTAATTGCCATTGGCTGCGCACATAGTTGCCAAGCAATTGATTCGACCAAACAATTTGTGGAGTCGGCATTGCAAATGTCTCTAGAAGAGGAAGCTATCGCAGAGGCTATATGGGTTTCAATCGAAATGGCGGCCGGGGCATCATTCGGCTACAGTGGACTAACAGCGGAACTACTTGATGAAAATCGCTAATTTTAATAATTATTTGTTTATCTACAAGAGGTGCAAGCATGTTCAAACAAACGATCTTTCTTTTTTTACTCGGATGCAGTGGGTTGGCTTCCTCTGAAATTAATCTTATAGAGTCTTCTAGCATAAAAAGTAGTTTGAAAACTTTTGTATCTACGGTTTGCATAGACGGTTATAAATTTGTCATTGCAGATGGTACAGTTCAGTTCTTCATCAAAGAAAAGGACAAAATCGTACCAGCTAAATGTGAAACGAAATAAATACGGCGCGACTTGCCGGCTTTATAGTGCTCAAACCTTCCCCAATTAAAAGATGATTAAAAGAACCAAAATTGTTGCAACCCTTGGTCCTGCTACTGACGATGCTCGGACTTTAGAAAAATTGCTGAACGCTGGACTAGATGTGGCGAGGCTAAACTACTCCCATGGAAATCAAGATGAGCAGAGCAAAAGAATACAAGATATAAGAAGACTAGCTCGCGGTCTCGGGAAAGAAATTACGGTGATAGCTGACCTACAGGGGCCTAAAATTAGGATTTGTCAATTTAAAGAGTCTTCTGTAACACTTAAAGAAAACGCGCATTTTGTTATAGATACCAAATTAGGGGCCCGTAAGGGTACTCCCGCTTCTGTTGGGGTAACCTATAAAAATCTTGCTGCAGAGGTGGCCTCCAAGGACATATTAGTCCTCGACGACGGCAGAATAGTTTTAAAAGTTCTGAAAGTCTCCGGCAGCCAAATTGTAACCAAAGTTTTAACGGGTGGAATACTTTCCAACAACAAAGGTATTAACAAACTAGGCGGAGGGTTGTCTGCAGCGTCGCTGACATCCAAAGATAAAAAAGATTTGAAACACGCCGTACTGAACGAGGTAGATTACATAGCCATTTCTTTTCCTCGTTGTGCTGACGATATTCTCTATGCAAAAAAACTCATAAAAAAAGCCGGTGGGAACACTGGAGTTATCGCAAAAATTGAAAGGGCTGAAGCCTTAGATAGAGCAGAGGAAATTATCGAAGTATCCGACTGCATTATGGTCGCTAGAGGAGATTTAGGAGTCGAAATAGGTGATGAAAGATTACCACCCGCGCAAAAAATGCTAATAAAAAAGTCTATCGAACAGCACAAAGCAGTAATCACGGCAACACAAATGATGGAGTCGATGATTAAAAACCCAATACCCACTCGAGCTGAAGTTTCGGATGTTGCTAATGCCATTCTAGATGGCACTGATGCGGTAATGTTATCCGGAGAAACGAGTATTGGAGCCAACCCTATAAAGGCGGTTGAAGCAATGGCAAGGGCTTGCAAAGGAGCAGAAGATTATTTAGAAAAACCAAAAGGACTTAGCAGTTGGATTCAACCCAGTTTTAAAAGAATAGACCAAGCCGTAGCGATGTCGGCCATCTACTGTAGTAACCGGATTGATGTAAAAGCTATTGCAGCACTCACTGAATCAGGCCTTACTGCCCTTTGGATGTCAAGGGTAAACACCACTATTCCCATTTTTGCGATTTCACGACACCGCGCAACACTACGAAAAGTCACATTATTTAGAAATGTTTATCCTATTGCGTTTGACGTCGGGTCAGTACCCTATGACGAGGTCACTAGCGCTGTCCTAAATCTAATTATGAAACACGCAAAACTCAACAAAGGAGACAAGGTTATGATTACCAAAGGAGATTTTCATGGGTCTTCTGGAGGGACAAATGGATTAAAAATTGTTCAAGTGGGAGACTTTATAGGAAAAGACGATTAGCCTAAAACAGTTCTCGTAAAAGCAACCGCAGCTAGCTTATACTTTTTGCTTTTCTCCCCTAAAGAGTAATTGAAAATGCCAAAATTTGTCCCTTTGACTAACATATAAATTAGGATCCAAAAAAATATTTCCCAGTACAAATTTAAATGAAACTAATAGAACGAGAGGTAAGTAAAAATGACTGCAGACAAGCGAGAAAAAGAACTGCATATGATGTGTATGCAATTTTTGGAGGCATTCAATAAAAATGACATAGATCTAGTAATGTCTTTTTTCACAGAAGACGCTGTCTATGAAGAGTTTCACGGGAAAAAAACCGAGGGCAAGAAAGCGATTCGTCAATCCTTTGAGAAATTATTTAGCGGCGAATTCGGTAAAGTATTTTTCGATGAAGATGATACTTTTATATCGAGCTCAGACAACAAGGTAATGTCCAGTTGGACACTTCATCTAAAGATAGATAATGCCAAGAAAACAATGCAAGGTCTCGACCTTCTTCATTTCGATGGCAATCTTATAAAATTCAAGGGCACCTATGCCAGAGCCACGGCTGCACTCTATCAAGACCAGTAACTTGTAAAGAGGTTCATCGTATCATTAAAATATTCTAAGTTTTATTTCAATGTTTAAACGATTTCTAGAGGAGTGATATCATTGGAAGTAATTATCATAATAAAGGGAAGAGGAAATGGACCTAACGCCCTATAACAGTTTAGTTGATACCGACTGGCTTCAGAAACATCTCCATGCAGATTCCCTCCGAATCGTTGAATCGACTTCCTTAATCCCCAACTACTTTGAGGAATCGGAGGAAAACAAAACCAAAAAGGTAAGTGGTAGAGAGATGTGGGAGGAACAGCATATCCCCGGGAGTATTTTCATAGATATCTTGACCGAGGTTTCCGATGACAAAAACGGTCGGTTAATGTATGGGATGCCCTCAGCGGAAACATTTTCCAAGGTGATGTCAAAAAAAGGTATAGGCAACGATAATGCTATTATAATTTATGATCGCAATACTAATATGTGGGCCGCAAGATTTTGGTGGATGCTTAGAGCTTTCGGATTTAAAAACACAGCGGTCCTAGACGGCGGCTATTCAAAATGGATCGCGGAAAACAAAAAAGTGGATAACCTAGTAAAAAATTATCCTCCGACCGAGTTTAAGGCAACTGCGGACCCGGAGTTGATAGCGGATCGCGACAGAGTCTTGAGAGCTATCGAAGGACAAAGCGAAACCTGCCTAATCAATGCGCTAGATCCGGATGAATTCCAAGGAAAGCCTCCTATTAGGTATGGCCGAGCTGGGAGGATTCCAGGCAGCAAAAATGTGCCTTTTATGCAGACAGTAGACTTAGATACCCAATTATATGTTGACCAAAAAATATCAGCAAAAATTTTTAATGAAGTTGGAGTGGAGCCTGATAAAGAGGTCATATGCTACTGCGGAGGCGGTATTGCCGCATGCAGTACTGCGCTCTTGCTAACAAGACTTGGGCACACCAAAGTCTCTGTTTATGATGGATCCCTAAAAGAGTGGGCAGCTGACCCAAGTCTTCCTCTCGAAACTGGCAAAGAATAATGGAGAAGTAATGACGCGATACGTAGATATTAATGAAGCAATAAAGATGACAGGTTTGCGGATAGTCATAGTCAAGGCTATGCCAAGTGCCTGGGGAATTGCAGCCAAAGCAATGATCGAATTTAAAGAGCTCGATTTTGTCGTGTCTCACCAAATTCCAATGGCTGAAAATCCTGAATTATTGGCATGGTCCGGTACAAATAGTGGACCCGTAGTAGCATGGAATGAAGAGACTCCGGTAAATCGCTGGAATGATATTTTGTTCTTGCTAGAGCGACTCAATTCTAAGAAAAGGCTTGTACCCGAGATACCAAGTGATCGGATTAAAGTCATGGGTTTGAGTCATGAAATTTGCGGAGAGCTAGGTTTCGGGTGGAATCGACGGTTAGATTTTATGCGACCGGCGGATGATGGAGTCGTCTCCGAATTTGGAAAGAAATATGGTTATAGAAATACAGATGCCGCGGCAGCTAATCAAAGAGTTATAAATTTGTTAGATGAGATGAGCTCAATACTTGAATCTCAAAAGGAAAAAGGCTCAGAATACCTAATAGGCAATTCAGTCTCTGCGGTTGATTTCTACTGGGCAGCTTTCAGTAATTTTGTATTGATACAACCACCAGAAACCTGCCCAATGAAAACAGATGCCAGACCCATGTTCGAGAATACTCCCTCAGAAATTAAGGAGGCCTTGGACCCAATCCTAATAGAGCATCGAGACCGAATCATGGAAAAGTACTTTAAACTGCCCTTGGAACTATAAAGATTCTTGAGGTTGAAACCTCCATTCTTCTTTACGAGATCCACAATTTGACGATACTAGCGGATGGGACGTATTTATTTACCTATCACTCCATGTGCATCCCAGCACTCACTTTCAAGAACTTCTGCCCTCAATGGGTTCTCAATACCAAATATGCATGGTGCCACTAAGTATCACTCTAAAAACTGGGGTCTTAAATGTCGTGAACGGCTTTGGGGTAGAGGCCGGGAAGCCTCTAGCTCAGCATTCCGGCATATCAAAAGTCGCTTTCACAGGCGAAACAACGACCGGCAGACTCATAATGCAATATGCCTCCGAAAATATTATTCCGGTAACCCTTGAACTAGGCGGGAAATCTCCTAACATTTTCTTCGCTGACGTGATGAATGAAGATGATGATTTTTTCGACAAGGCTCTTGAAGGACTGACAATGTTTGCATTGAATTCCGGGGAAGTCTGCACGTGCCCATCGCGCGCTTTAATTGAGGAGTCTATCTACGATTCCTTCATGGAAAGAGCTATAGAGAGGATTAAAAAAATAAAGACAGGAAGCCCTTTAGATTTGAGTACGATGATTGGAGCACAAGCTTCGAATGACCAATATGAAAAAATCTTGAGCTACATTTCTATAGGAAAAGAAGAAGGAGCGAAAGCTCTGATAGGGGGCGAAGCATTAAAACATTCCGGCGAACTAAGCGGAGGATACTATATTGCTCCTACTGTACTGGAAGGGAAAAACAATATGAGGTGTTTCCAAGAGGAAATATTTGGACCCGTTTTAGCAGCTACTACATTTAAAAATGAGGAGGAAGCCTTAACTTTAGCTAACGACACACTTTACGGTTTAGGTGCAGGTGTTTGGTCCAGAGACGGGACGCGATGCTACAGAATGGGAAGAGGAATTAAAGCAGGTAGAGTTTGGACAAATTGCTATCATCATTATCCTGCTCACGCAGCCTTTGGAGGCTACAAGCAGTCGGGAATAGGCAGAGAAAACCATAAAATGATGCTAGAACATTATCAGCAAACAAAAAACTTACGGGTAAGTTACAGTCCTAAAGCGTTAGGCTTTTTTTAAGAAACTGCTAATGGCGAAAATTGGAGAGAAAGTAAGCGTAACGAAAAAGGCTGAGAATATGATTCGCAGCCTACAGGCTGATCACGGTGACCTAATGTTTCACCAATCGGGGGGATGCTGTGACGGCAGTGCGCCGATGTGTTATCCCAAAGGAGAATTTAAAGTGGGAAGCAGTGATATCCTTCTTGGAGAAATAGAAGGTTGTGAGTTTTATATGAGCTGTTCTCAATACGAGCACTGGAAACACACGCACTTAACCGTGGACCTTGTAAAGGGCAGAGGCGCAGGATTTTCTTTGGAAAGCCCTCGAGGTTACCGATTTTTAATCAGATCGAAAGTGCTTTAAAACTCTCCAATTCACTTCCTATTATAAGAAGTGCGTGCCTCCATCAACCATAATAGTTTGACCAGAAACAAACTTACTTGCATCACTAGCTAGAAAAAGTACTGTCCCAACTAAGTCGTCCGTCTCTAGGTTGCGACGTAAACTTTGACCGGAGGCTATTGCTTCTTTCGCCTTCTCTAGGCGGTCTCCCATAAACTCACTGGTACCTTCAGTCATAACAGCAGAAGGGGCCACGGAATTTACCCGGATCCAGTATCGGCCGAGTTCGCGTGCTAAGGTTCTACTTAGACCGACTACTGCGGCTTTACTGGTAGCATAGTGAGCACCGTTTGCTAATCCGTGCATAGCAGCTAAGGATGCGATATTCACAATACTTCCCCCACCTGCTTCCTTCATGGGTCCTATAACCACCTTTGCACACCGCCATACACCGGTAACATTCACATTCATTACCCGTTGCCATTCCTCTTCTTCCAACTCATTGGCTTTGGCGCTTGCCAAACCGCCGTAGAGAGCCGCATTATTGATTAAGGCATCAATCCGTCCATACTTGTCTACCGCCGCGCTTGCCATAGCTTCGCACGAGGAAGTATCACCAACATCTAAATTTAGACTTATAGCATCGCCTCCCGCTTGAGTGATTTCGCTTACCGTCTCGTCACAGTCTCTCACATCCCCTGCCACTACCTGAGCCCCATGCTTCGCCAAATGGACAGCATACGCTCTACCCAAACCTCGAGCAGCCCCGGTGACTACTGCGACCTTTCCTTTCATGTCTATCATAAATCTGTCCTTTTATTAAAAATCAAATGTTGGTGAAATCAAGTGAAAACAAGAAACGTTTCTCGCCATCAAACAATTGTGGTGATCGGTGAACCAAACCAGATCCTTCGTTATCTATCCAATTCTCACCTTTAAGCAATGCTACGTCGCCTGGATTTAATTGTCGAATATCCTCTACAGATCTGAATAATCCGGAGCGCTCATCGGGTAGACCTCCACTTCCAGGACCTAGTTTTCTGCGGTCGACCGAGTCATGAGGAAGCCATTGAGTTCCCCCACCGTCATAGGTGGTTAGTAATCGGCAAGGCACCCAATCTACGTGAAAACGCGGGCACATCGCATGATCTATGGCGGATAATTTTAATCTAGCCTCCTTAAGACCAAATAAACCACAAAACATGTCGACCAACCTGGACATATCTTGAACAAGAACCTGTGCTGTTACTGCGCTCCCAAAAAGGTCACTCACGACAGACCCAGAGTTTTTTGGAGTCACTACTTGGGACTCCTGTAGAGATGGTTTAGCTTCCAAGACCTCTCTTGCTTCTTCAATCAATCTCTTAGAAAGGTTACGCTGATAAATTGAAATATTTATCTCAGGTTTATAAATAGTCGCGAAAACTGAAGGCATCCTACCATTGGATTCCTCAAACGAAGCAATTTGCGCTGATCTAGTAGCAGTTTTCATGTCCCCTCCTCCCAAGGAGGAAACGGATCCACTAGCTTCTTCCAGAAACCTTTCCCCTTAAGCAATTCCTCTTCCGACAGTAAGCAATTGTCCAGAGCGCGGGTCATTTTCGCCTGATTTAAACCCTGACCAATGAATACCAACTCCTGCCGCATATCGCCAAAAGGTTCAACCCAGTTTCTTTTAATGGACTCTAAGTAATCTGGGTCAGTAGGCCAGTTTTTTTCGGGAACAGACTTCCAGAACATTCCACCAAAACCATAGTGTGCTATTCCGCCGGCTTGGCTCCATTGACCCGCAAACTCAGGGCGAGATGCCAACCAAAAATATCCCTTTGAACGAATTAGCTTACCAAATGTTTCAAGTTCTTCATGAACAAAACGATAAAACTTTTCAGGATGAAATGGCCTTCTGGCACTGTAGGAAAAACTACCGATGCCATATTCTTCTGTTTCAGGTACGTGTTCACCCCGCATTTCTTTCAACCAGCCAGGTGCTTGTTGGGCACGCTCAAAATCAAACAGTCCAGTGTTAAGAGTTGCATCCAAATCTACCTCGCCATTGGTTATTGGAATGATTCGTGCGTGCGTATTGAGAGTTTTTAGGATTGCTTCTAACCTGAAGATTTCAGATTTTTCTACCAGATCTGTTTTACTCACAAGGATTACGTCTGCAAATTCAACTTGGTCAACGAGTAAATCTGCCACGTTACGAAGATCATCTTCCCCCAAAGACTCACCTGATTCCTGCAAGGATTTTGCTTCCTCATAATCCTTCAAGAAATTTACAGCATCAACGACAGTTACCATAGTATCTAAATTTGCAACGTCTGATAGAGAAACCCCATTTTCGTCAGCAAAAGTAAAAGTTTCTGCAACAGGAAGAGGCTCAGATATTCCCGTGGATTCTACCACCAGATAGTCGAAACGACCGTCCTTCGCTAAGGCGCTTACTTCCTCGAGAAGGTCTTCTCGCAATGTGCAACAGATACACCCGTTACTCATCTCTACGAGTTTTTCTTCGCTTCGATTAAAGGAAACTTCATTTTGTAAAATTGTGGAATCGATATTGATTTCACTCATATCGTTTACAATAACGGCTACCTTTTTACCTTGGCGGTTATTTAGGATGTGGCTAAGAACTGTAGTTTTACCTGCTCCCAGAAAGCCAGACAAAACCGTGACGGGTAATTGATTCATTATATAAAACGTCCTTCGTGAGGCATAAATGTAAGCCTAAATAGTTATGTTATAACATAACTATTTAGGGATTGAAAATTAGAGAAGCCTAGCCAAAAACTTCGGGGACGGGATTTATTTTCTCTTGTTACCCAAGTGCTATTTGAAAAAGTTTTTCGTATTCTTCTAGGGAACAAGCGCGAGGATTAGTGTAAGTACATATATCCTTCACTGCATGATCTGCGAGCGATGGAATAGAATCAGTGTTTACACCCATCTCTGACAAATTAGCAGGCAGACCTATTCTGTTATTTAAACTCCGGATGAAATCTGCTGAATCATCGTTTTGAGCTATCCCCAAAGCGGTATTCAATCTTTGATACTTATCTCCAACATGTTCTCTATTAAAATCAAGGATAGTGGGCAAAATAACCGCATTAAGAGTGCCGTGATGAAGGCGCAGGCTTTGATCAGCTCCACAAGCGTGGCTCATCGAATGAACAGCGCCTAACCCCTTGCTAAATGCCATCGCACCTTCTGTGGCTGCCATCATCATTTGCCATCTCGCTTCCTCATTACTACCATCTAAAACCGCTTGTTCCAGGTGTCCATCTCGAATGCCCCGAACTATTCCATCACACCCTACCGCTTCTGCGGGGGGATTGATTTGAGGTGACAACAAAGCCTCGATGCAATGAGTCATCGCATCCATTCCAGTAGCAGCCGTTAAAAGAGGAGGTAATCCTAGGGTCAAAGACGGATCACAAATCGCTACGCGCGGGATCAACTCTCTACTAGCCAGAATGAGTTTATCGCCATTTTTCATAATGATAACGGCACCCGTTGATATCTCACTGCCCGTTCCAGAAGTCGTCGGGACCGCGACAAGAGGAGCTACCTGTCCAATTTTCGCCGCACCTTTCTGACCAGCGGTATAGTTTATAAGATCCTCCTCGTGAGTAACGGCTAGTGCCACAGCTTTGGCCAAATCCATGGAAGAGCCTCCACCAAAAGCGACTACACCATCGCAAGCTGCTTCTGTGTACATACTAGCAGCTTCTTCTACAGCTAGTTCAGTAGGATTCTCTGGAGTTCCATCAAACACCGTAAGAACAACTTTAGAATCGAGATTGCTCGCTAGTGCATCCACCATGCCAAGTTCCACCAGGCCTTTATCCGTACAAAGCAAAGGTCTTGATATTCCGATTTGGGTAAGCACCTTACCTATTTTGGAACTTGCCCCTTGATCGAAAATAGTGTGATTCATAAAAGAAAGTATGGCCATAAAAGCTCCTGTGATTTTTTTAAAACCAGATCCTACACCGGTCATTGCGAAAAAAATTGCGGTATTGGGGAAAGCATGAGACTAAAGTTTCTTCACTAAGTCAAATTTTAATAACGAATACCGAATTTAAGGGAAAGGATTTAAACAGTCTAGACTAGATTAGTCTATCTTCAATCCTCTTCTTTGAAACCCTCTCTTTCTTTTTTACAGCACTTTCTCTATTCCAGATTTATGACTACCTTATCTCAGAAAGAATTTCTCCAAAGCGCTCTATAACCTCTAACGATTCTGTGCGTGAAGGATAATAGTGACCCTCATTAACAGGGTTACGTGTTCTAATGCATAGCCATTCAGGATTTATTGTCTCCTTCATTTCTCCCATTCTGTCAATCCACTTATTTTTATTTCCGAGACATAAAAACATATTTTCAATATCGTCTAGCATTGTGTCCCCATCGACACCTGGAGATAGACCTTCTTTGGCGTAAAAACTCCACTCGCGAACCCAACGGTGTCCGTGCTTTTCACGTAAGTCAGGCTCATCCCCTAACCACCCCTCAAAACCGAGAGTTATCTGAAAATCTTTTTTACCGTTTTCCTCTGCTTCCTCTCTCATTTTTTTCACGGCAGGAGCTAATTCCTCGGTGTGGGGAGGGAACCAATTACACCAACCTTCATATTTTAAGGCACGCCGCATAGCCTTTGGTGCAAACGCTCCGATCCACACTGGCGGCCGAGGTCTTTGAAATGGCTTCGGCGTTAATTTCACCCCCTCAAACTGAAAATATTTACCTTGAAAATTAAATTCATCCTCGGTCCAGGCACCAATTATGCAGTCCATCACTTCCTCAAAACGTGCCCCTCTCTCCTCAAATGGAACACCGAAGCACCTGAAGTAATCTTCATGGTAGCCAACGCCTGCGCCAAAAACCAAGCGCCCTCGAGACAGATTGTCTACAGCAGCTAGAGTCTCGGCTAAATGTATTGGGTGATGAAATGTCGGCTGCATCACGGTACAGGCGATTTGTACCTTATCCGTGCAAGTAGCTAGTGCAGCCAATAAAGAAGTGGTATTGGGCCACCAGGTTTCTTTTCTTTGATGCCGCTCAGGAACCCAGATTCCATCAAAACCGACCCTCTCAGCGAGCACGGCTTCATCCAGGCAGTGCTGCATAGCGTCAGCTACCTCGCTGGATTTTGGCTCTATCGCTTGATCGTAGGAACCGAAGTGCGTGTCTGGCATGTAAGCTATTTTCATATTACCCCCCTCAAACTATTCAAATGTGCAATATCCCGTCCCATCAAGAATTCTTGCAACTACCAATGACCTATATCCCTCTGAGATGATTAGGATCCGATATTTTTACCTTCTCAACTACATGATCCAAAATATGCCTAAGCGTTTCTGGCCAATTATCATCATATTTTCCTTCACGAATACCCAGACAAAGTTTCTTAATATCATCAGCTGTCTGTAGAGAGCCATCAGGGGCCCCTTCAATTTCTCTAGCAATAATATTTAACACATGCTTTGCACATTGCAAACCATACTTATCAGACCCATGCAGTTTCCCCTCGATGCTCTCCAGAAAATCGTTGACTGTTCGTATCAACTCGAAGCAATCAGGTTGGTCATGTTGAGTCATTAAAACTTCTCCCCTTTTAAGGCCATTAAAAGATCATATTCGATCAAACAAATATTTCTTCCACAAATGGCAAACGGTAGTGATTTTCGTGACGAATTCATATGGCCATGAATCTGCATCATATTTAAGACAGCCCAACGTAGATATCCAAATATCTTCCACCATCTAATCCGCTCTTGTGAGATTTCATAACCCCCATTATCAAGATAAGATCTATAAAGGATCTCACGATCACCGAAACCACCTACTTTTTTTTCCACCTTTCCAAAGCGCCACGATTTTAAGCATAACCATGCCAACTCCTCCATTGGATCACCAAGATGACAGCAATCCCAATCAAGCAAATATTTAAAACCTTCATGGCCAACTACAATATTTCCCAACCTAAAATCTCCGTGTAACAACCTCTTAACGGGATACTCTCTTCTATTTTTTTGAAGCCATCTTATTGCCAACTCAAGGGCCGGTTGACGCCCTCCATACTTTTCATAACGCTCTATTTGGGCCTGGAGCGCATCCTTGGAATCGGCAGAACACCCTAAAAAGTTAAACTCCTCAGTGGAAAGCCTGTGAATTTGGGCCAATGTTCTACCACATTGCTCAGTTAGTTTCCTTCTAGCTACATCCAAAGACTCATTGGCTAGGATTTTTCGAGGTATCGTTTCTCCCTCAACAAAGCGCATAACGAACCCTTTTCCTAAACAGTCAGTTGATTCCAGCTCAAACAGGGGTTCAGGCGTCGCAACCTTGTTCCTAAACACCTTTTGTAAGATAGTATATTGGTGGCTCATAGCCAAGAAAGGCGAATTATTTTCAAAATAAGTTTGTCGCCTTAAAACCAGTCTCTGACTTTTTGAGCGCTGCTCAACGTCGAAAATAAAGGTTTCGTTTGCCCCCCCAAGCATAGGTGGTCTTTTGAGGTTTTTAACAATACAAGAGGAGCCAAAATGTTTTTCGGCCAATCTCTGTAGCGACCCCGATATTTCCCCTAAATCTGCAGAATCATCTACCATTTTCAGTGCGTCTTACCTTACTAATTGGGATAGCCGACCGGTTTCCCGTTTTTCAAACGCTCTATATACTCTGAAATCCCAATTCCTTTTTCCCCTTCCCAAGTCCATTCCGTTAGACCTTCTGCGATACGGGAAATTAAATAACTTTCTCCCACTTTTCTTCTATTTCTTAAAGGCGCAAGTGTTAGAACCCTTCCTTTTAATTGGGCCTCTCGAAACTCTGTTCTTACCTCGACTGTTATTTGAAGTGGATCAAATTCTTTATTCCAATTAGTGGTGATTTCTAAATCTTTTATAGATTCGTATTGATTATCGACCAACAACACTCCGCTGGTTCTTATTTCACCATTTTCTTGCATCAGTTTTAATAGTGTGAAGCCCCGATCAGCCCCAAAATTAGCAATCAAAAGTCTATAACAAAAGATATTGGTCCAGTATCTCGGGCCCCAAGAATGATCACGCCATCCATAACCATCTAGATTCAAATGATCCTTCCCTATCTTCACTACTCCTCGAGTAATTGTATGCTGAAAGAAATGTCCTAAAGAAAAATCACGACCGTACATGGTTTCAAGTTTTTCATCGATAGGTTCTCCCCCGTATACAGGTGAATTGCCGTAAAGCTCGAAGGTAATATCTGCCTCAACCGATTCCGAATCTCGGAAAAACCTTTTCGGTTCTCTTAGTTTATCTGGGTCATCGACAATGAACATCGGGCCATTGTAGTTCATGCAGACATGCTTAAAGGGCTTTATAACTTCGTATTCTAAGCCATTCGCTTTAAACTTTTCATTTGAAAAAATCGGTGGCTTTAAAAATTGACAGGCAATAATTCCATTTGGCAAATAGAAGCACAGCTGCATCTCGGCATGGCCCTCATTCACTCGATTTCCTATTCGCATCCATCCACCGTATTGTCTTTCTGCATCCCAACCGTTTACATATACACTTTCATTGAAGTTAGTTTCAGTTGTCGGACTATGCGGCAATTCGTCAATCGTATCTAATCGATATTCAGCCATATTTCGGAGACTCCATAAACGAAGATTTAGGGTTGAATTATAAGTAGAATTTTACAATTTTAAAGGCGCGTCACTTAATCGATCGCCTTTATGACGTGAAACTTTAGAATCTCGAGTTAACATAGATGGCGTCCCCTAGGGGATTCGAACCCCTGTTGCCGCCGTGAAAGGGCGGTGTCCTAGGCCTCTAGACGAAGGGGACGTTACCTTCTGAAATACTTTTGGTGGAGCTAGGCGGGATCGAACCGCCGACCTCTACAATGCCATTGTAGCGCTCTCCCAGCTGAGCTATAGCCCCAGAGGCCATAGAGTATAAACCTTAATCACGCGTTTAGCTAAAACGATTATAGCACGCTAGGCAACCGATAAGTAAGTGGTTTCTAGGTTTCGTTGTGGTTGTTATCTATAAATTTCATAGCGGCAGCCAACCGCTTCAGCACCTCATTACGACCTATCAAAAACATTGTTTCTCCAATTCCTGGGGAAGAAGTCGAACCTGTTAGAGCAACTCTAAGGGGCTGAGCAACTTTTCCCATTCCCAGACCACGCTCTTGACAAACTTTTTCAATTATTTCGTCCAGCAACGCGATCTGCCAATCTGTCAAAAGTTCAAGTTCATCCTGTAACTGTTTAAGAATTGGCCTCGTCATCTCAGTCAGAAACTTCTTAGAGTGTTTCGGTTGATACTGCTGTGGCGCCTCGAAAAAATAGTCCGACGATTTCGCTAGATCCACTAAATTCTTGGCCCTCTCTCTCTGTAATTCTACAACTCGCATTGACCGGGAGTCGCATGTAACAGGGTCTGAATGCAGATAGGGCTTGACCAGGGTCACCAAGCGATCCAAGCTTGAAGCTATCATGTGTTGATGATTAACCCAATTCAATTTTTCGATATCAAACTTAGCAGCTGCTTTATTGACATCGGTTAAGTTAAAAGCCGTTAAAAGCTCCTCTAACTCAAATATTTCTTTGTCACCCCATGACCAACCCAACCTCGAAAGATAGTTAATAACCGCTTCCGCCAAGAAACCTGCTTTTTGGTACTCCAGAATACTCAAAGCACCGTGGCGTTTTGATAATTTTTTTCCATCCTGACCATGAATCATAGGTATGTGCGCATAGTGAGGATAGGGTTCTCCCAGCGCTCTGTAGATATGCATCTGTCTGGGAGTATTATTCAGGTGATCATCGCCTCTGATAACGTGCGTAATGCCCATATCGATATCATCTACTACTGCCGCGAGATGATAAGTAGGGGAACCATCTCCACGAGCTATTATCATATCGTCAAGTTCAGAGTTATCGTAGACAACGTCTCCTTGAACAATATCACTTAAACCCACCTTCCCCTCCTTCGGCGTTTTCAAGCGTACCACGAACTGTTCAGTTCTGATAATCGTTGGATCTAAGTCTCTACACAAGCCGTCGTAACGAGGCTTCTCTTTTTTTGCGATTTGAGCTTCCCGCAGCCCATCTAGTCGTTCTTTTGTGCAGTAACATCGATACGCAGAGCCGTCTTCCAACAACTTTTCAATTACTTCTGCGTATCTGTCTAGGCGTTCAGTTTGAAAGATGGGACCTTCATCAAAATCCAAGCCTAGCCAGTCCAACCCTTTAATTATTCCCTCTATTGCCTCATCGGTTGACCGATTTTTATCGGTATCTTCAATACGCAAAATGAACCGCCCGCCTTGGGAGCGGGCGAATAGCCAATTGAATAGCGCCGTTCTAACTCCGCCTATGTGAAGGTCGCCCGTTGGGCTCGGAGGAAATCTCGTGGTTACAGACACCTTCAACCCATCTTCAGATAACAAATTTCCCTTTCATAATCGCGTAGTGACCTGGAAAGCTGCAAAAGAAAGTGTAGCTAGCACCCTTTTCAAACTTCGACAGATCGAGCGCAATTTCGGATACCTCTCCGCCACCAATCATGGCAGTCTTAGCTAGCACATCTTCACTCTCAGCTAAGTATCCATTGTCTAACCCAGCGTCCATACTGATAGAGGCTATCACGCTATCGAATTTTTCTGTCGCGACGATGACAACGTTGTGACCCATGATATTTTTTGCCAATGCCCCAGTATGCTTTAGCGTCAGATTAGCACTCGTGCATCCAGAGTCTAGTTCCAGAATCGTCTTGTCGAATTGCATCATGTCTGTTCCACTAATATCGAGATTACATTCTTTGGCTGAAATTGAGGATACAAAAACAAGCAAGATGCCGGCAAAAATACTTTTGAACAACATATTTCTTTCCTTCTTTTATAGTTGAAATGAGATAAATGTACTCACGAACGATTCCACTCTGCTCTAGAACGCAATTCTCTTTTATTTAGATATCTATGTCTAGCAGGAGTATGAGCTATTCGTCTAGCACATCGAGAATACGTTTAATACAGATTAAATGCTCACTTGAATCTTTAACAACTTATTCCAGTTCAGATTTCGGAAGAGGTAGGAGTCGAACCCACCAAACACGTTCTACCGCGTTTCACCGGTTTTGAAGACCGGGCGCCCCACCGGGAGACGATGCTCTTCCGCCTTCAATGCTATCAGAAAATGGTGCTAAGCGTGCGGTGAGAGGCAAATTATTCCCAATAACCCGAGTCAGTTGTTGATAGCCCAAGCGACTGATAGGTAGCATCCACGAGGCTCTGCCCTCGCTGATTCAACATGAGCCCGACCCCCATCTTATTCATTACATAACCAAAACTCATCCTGCAATCTGGGTCTGCAAAACCAATAGATCCACCAGCCCCAACATGCCCGAACGCTCGCCGCCCCAAGATCGCGCTTGAGTTGGGCGCTTTTTCAAGGTTTCGATTATCAGTTGACAGCATGAAGCCTGGTCCAAATCTTGTCGGAATCAAAAGAGTATAATCCTCAGCTGAAATAGTGGATAGGGTAGACATTTCAGCTACAGCAGACTTAGAGATAAATTGGCTACCGTTATGTTTACCACCATTAGCCAAAGGTGAGTATATTGTGGCTAAACCTCTAGCATTACTCAGACCGTTTGCAGAACCCACTTCAGATTGATGACAGATGGTTTTGTTTACTTCCAATAGCCCAAAGTCTCTCATGAACAAGCTTGTAGGCGAGAGATCTTTTTTTCCTGCTGCTTTCATGAACTTACTCGAAAGCCAAGCATCCTCAGCATCTGCCAAGGCGACTGGCGATACACGACCTGTAGTACGCTCAGCATCACCAATAGAGAAGTCCGCCTCTAAAAAATCCGCAACCTCCTCATTAAATAGCTTGCCTAGCCTCTTGGAACCCGCTCTGTTAACGATCTCACCAACTATCCAAGCCATGCTTATTGCATGATACCCATTCCTTGTACCTGGCTCCCAAAAGGCCTCCTCATCCTCCGTGCGACGTACCATATATTCATAATCGTAGAATCCACCCTTAGGAACGGGTTCTCGATAGTGTGGCACGCCAATGCTGTGGTCAAGCGCCATTTTGACTAGAGCGGTTTCTTTTCCGTTCTTGGCAAACTCTGGCCAGTACTTTTTTACAGGAGCCTCAAAATCTAACAGATTCCTATCCTTAAGCAGATGAGCACAAATAGCAGTTGCGCCTTTCGTTGAGGAGAATACTGTGCAAACAGTATCTTTCAGCCATGGCTCCTTTGAACCCGGACATACCCCTCCCCAGACATCTAAAACAATCTCACCTTCTACCATCACTACACAGCTGGCACCCATTTCGTGCCGTCGTATAAAATTTTGTTTAAACTCCTCTACCACACTTTCAAAGCGTGCGTCATATTGACCCTCTAAAAGCCAGTCTCCAAGATTTTCCTTTAAATAACGCAAACCGTTTACCTCCTCAGTACTCGGTGATTCCCTTGACGCAACGTGAACCGTTCACGATCAAAATATTCAAGGATTTCTACTACAGCGTTCCGTCCAATCCCGCTCTTATCTCTAAAATCTCTAACCGTAAATCGGCCGTTAATGCACGATTCGGCGATGGAAACGCACTGTTCACGAAGAGCTTGTACTGCCTCCGGCAAAAAATATCTTTTCTCGCTAATTTTGACGACAGTTCTCAAGGCCACTGCCTCCTTTAAACACTTCTCCAGTTCTACCTTTGACATACCAAGAGCCTCAGACAGATCTTGCACAACTGGCACGTTAGCTGCCGGCCTAGAAAGAATCTCAAATATAGCTGGCCAATTTCTTTCTAAATTCCCTGATGCCTTTGTGGAGAATTTTTTTAACTTATAAAGACCTCCTATTAATGAGAGAAGATCTCGGCGAATTAATTCCCTCAACAATTCGCCCATCAATTTTTGTTCAATAGCCTTCCTTAGTTTAGGATCAAGCTCATAAATTTGTTCAAATGTAATACCGAGGAGATTAGGTTTTGCATCGTGGAATCTTTTTATTAGATTGAGGGTACTATTCAAAGTTTCTTCCCAACGAATGCTCGACACCAAAAAAGATGTCGAGTCAGACTTTATCTCAAGAACAGCCGTCGATTTTAAAATATCCTTTAAAGCCGAATCCGTCAGATTACAGACCCTTCTGAATCGATCAGCATCGAGACCTAAACATCCTTCGTTTAGGAGGTTTTTTAAGACTTCATCGTGATTAGCGCTTTGCATTTGTTTTATTAAATTAAAACGTTGAACCCGGGTTAAATTTTTCGCGGGCGAGGGATCGCAAACAACACCACCGCCAATCGTCTTTTCGGCGGCCTGATCCCTGAGCACAAATCGATCTCCTTTAACAGAATGAATGTCCTTATTAAGAACAAGAAAAGCGGTTCTCTCTTGCGCGGACTGATCCTTATCGCACAAAAAAAGTCGCCCGGTAGTGTCAGAGGCGCCTAGATGAAAATGGATTGGCATTCCATCCTTAAAGGTCTCTCTTTTTAAAGAAAATACATTAGCGTGAAGACGCTCACTCGTCCCGCTTTGGAACTCGGCCACCAACCAATCCCCGCGCTTTATCTCAATTTTACCTAGCTCCGAACCAGAAATATTCACAGCGCACCTTTGACCAACACAGGCTGAACTACTCTCCTGCCCCTGTGCATGTAACTTCCGAACCCTCAAACGAGCTCCGGACGGCAAATGCCTCACGAATTGTTCCACTTCTACTTCTCCAGAAAAAATAGACCCAGTGACAACTTTACCAACTCCTTTCAAAGCAAAAGATCTGTCAACTGCCAACCGAAAAAGCCCATCTACAGTTGGCCTGGAAAGGCTTTGATTGCTGTCGATGAAGCTTTTAAGCTCCCCCATTCCTTCACCGGTTTTAGTCGAGACAAAAAACTCCCTACAATTAGCCAAAAAAGAATAAGAAACCAATTCTTGGACCCTTCTTCTAACTTCGGCTTTCCGAATCTCGGTCACCCGATCTGACTTGGTATAGATTATGAACCCCTTGGTGACTCCCATTAGCTCGAGAATATGCAAATGCTCTAAAGTTTGAGGCATCGGGCCATCGTCCAAGGCCACAACAAATAAAACAGCATCTATACTTCCTACACCCGACACCATTGTCCGAATAAAACGCTCATGGCCGGGAACATCAACAAAACCCACTCTCCCTCCATCTGCAAGATCGGAATAAGCAAAACCTAATTCTATGCTTAATCCTCTCAATTTCTCCTCGGGCAACCGATCTGTCTCTACCGAAGTTAGAGATTTAATCAGTGACGTTTTCCCATGGTCAACGTGCCCAGCTGTAGCATATATCATGCAGTTGCCTCACCAATCGACCTGATTTGCTCTAAAAATAATTCCGGCTCATCTAAGCATCGAAAATCTAATATAAGCCTTCCGCTAGATACTCTTCCTATGATAGGGACAGCTAATTTGCGAAACTTTTTATTTAGTGTCTGTAGACGGCTATCGCTAGGGACCAAAGGAACAACGCTAACACCCCAACTCGGCAACAAATCGATTGGAAGCGCACCACTTCCTATTTGACTTTTACACTCCACAATCTGGACTCGCGCCATACCATCTAACTCGCCACTCATGACTGGTACTATTTCTCTTACCAAACGATGAACATCTTCGGGAGGACGTGTCAAAAACCTGAGGGTGGGCAGTTTGCCGGACAAACTATCGGGACTTTCGTATAATTTTAACGTGGAATGAAGAGCCGCCAGGGTCATTTTGTCAACCCTAACCATCCTTTTTAAGGAATTCTTTTTTACTTTTTTTATTAATTCTCGTCGTCCTGCCAATATTCCACATTGGGGCCCACCCAATAACTTATCACCACTAAAAGTCACAATGTCTGAGCCATTTTGCAGGGTTTGACTCACCGTGATTTCCCTAGGCAAACCATACCTCTCTAAATCAATGAGTGTGCCGCTTCCCAAATCGACGATAAAAGGTACCCCAACCTCTCTCGCCAATTTCGATAATTCAGATTCCTCTGGGGCCGACGTGAAGCCTTCGATTTGGTAGTTGCTTGTATGAACTTTCATAATGGCGCCGGTTTTTTTAGTGATAGCGGAACGGAAATCGGACAAGTGAGTGCGATTAGTGGTCCCAACCTCAACCAGCTTAGCTCCAGCACGCTTCATGATATCCGGTATTCGAAATTCGCCGCCTATTTCGACTAATTCACCCCTTGAAACTAGCACTTCCTTGCGAAACCCAAAGGTACTTAAAGCCAGGAAAACTGCGGCAGCATTGTTATTGACCACTGTGATACCTTCAGCACCTGTAAGCCGAACAAGCGAAGACTCTACTAGCTCGTCCCGATCCCCTCTTTTCCCTCGCTCCAAATCATATTCCAAATTAGTCGCACCGCGCATTACATCGGCAACTTTCTTAATTGCCTCTTCGGGTAACACCGCTCTACCCAGGTTAGTATGTAGCACTGTTCCCGTAAGGTTAAAAACTCGACACATTTTTGAAGAGTCTTTGGATTTCATCATGGATTCTAAACTAGGAAGAATCTCATCAATTTTCTTTTGCGTCAGACTTCGCGGATCTTTTTTTAATTTATCCAAAAACTCACGAGCTGAAGCAACAAAAAGGGTCCGGCCGTACTGATTTATAAGCCGGGAACCTATGTCCGAGCGGCATAGCTTATCAACTGAGGGAATATCTCGGAGTAACCCTTTCCCATTTTTATTTTCTTGTGGTTTCACCTAAGGCTCTAGCGTTATGTTCCGGTAAATCGGGGGGCCCTCTTTTCCACAAAGGCCTGCATAGCTTCCCGAGAATCATTAGTTTCAGATAATTTTCCGGTCATACTTTGTTCAAATCGATACCCGTCTCTAAGAGTCATGTGCTCTATTTGATTCAGCGAATGCTTCGCCAACTTGGTTGCAAGCGGGCTTTTTGACGCGACCTCTGCTGCTAACTCTAGGGCCGCATCCATCAACTCACCATCATTATAACAGCCCTCGACGATACCTAATCGATACAATTTTTGCCCAGTAACTCGGTAGCCTGTGAGCATCATACGTCTAAGGGTGGAATGCGAAAATAGCCTTTGGGCATGTTTCCCTCCGCCAAGTAATCCCACATTAATTTCAGGAAGCCCTAAACAACCGCTTTCTGCAGTTAATAAAATATCGCAAGAGGCAGCTAACGCTAATCCCCCTCCTAATGCTGGCCCATTTATCGCACAAATTACCGGCTTTTGGCACTCCAAAATACTATGATAGGCCTCTCGAGCCCTACGACTATTCTGCCAATGATCTCCAAGTTGCTTCGTGGCGCCTACCCTCTCCTTAATGTCGGCACCGGCACAAAAGCATTTCCCCTCTCCGGTCAGTACCACAGCACGAACTTCGTCTTTATCGCTTAACCAATCAAATACGAGACTGGTTTCGCTTAAAAGGTGCTGACTATGCGCGTTCACCGGAGGATTCGAAAGTTTCACCACAGCGACATGTTTAATTGGATACTCTATTTTTAGTAACTTAACGTCCATTTAACTCCTCCGCTTCGTATTAAATCATCATCTAATCATTAAAATATAGGAAATAAAAATATAAACGAACCTATTTTCGTTTTATGATCAGACCTTAGCACGATATCTCAAGGAGAGTTTTTCGCAATGACTGAAGTCGGTCTGCATGAAAAAGAAGAAACTCGCAGTATGCTCATCGATAGCGTGAGCGAATACTGCAACCAAGAGCTGCCAGTCGGTAGAATTCGAGAACTAAATAGAAATCAGTCCTCTTTTTCGCGTGAGTCTTGGAGAGAAATGTGTAGCCTTGGCTGGGCAGCTATTCTTGCTGACGAGAAAGATAATGGACTCAATTTAGGTTTTGAGGCTGCAACAAGTTTATGCAAGCAATTGGGTAGAGTAGTAGCTCCCGAACCAATGCTCGAGTGTGGAATTGCAACCTCTGCATTGGCCTCCAAGATAAAAACCCCGATTCCTTGGATAAATCAAATGCTTGAAGGGGAAAAAATCATAGTCAGTCATTTTGATACAGTCGCAGAAAATCATCGGATAAAAGCAAATGGTTCTTTAAAGGCTGAAAAGCAGAATAACCAAATCCTTCTTAATGGATTAGTTAATCACGTCCCCTTGGCGGACGTTGCAGATAATTTTATCGTGGCAGCAGAGATAGAGGAAGAAACCGGGCTTTTTCTTATTGAAAAAGGTGCTCCAAATTTAACCTTAGATTTAGAGACAATGGCTGACGGAACCTTTTCAGGCAAGCTAAGGTTCAGTCAACTCCACCTTCCTGAGAACTGTTTGATCGCGGTCGGTGCCGAAGCAGAAGATGCTATTTCACACAGTTACCGAGCCTCTTCATTGTGCACAGGAGCCTATCTCAATGGGTTATCCGAGAGACTTCTTGAAATAACACTAGACTACCTGAAGACCCGCGAGCAGTTTGGTAAGCAAATCGGTACCTTTCAAGCTCTACAACACAGAGCGGTTGATCTGTATATACAGCAAGGACTAACCGACGCCGTAACTGAAGAGTCGGCAAAAACTCTGGATTCGTCTAATAGTGAAATCACACAAAATTTAGCTGTTACTCGAGCCAAATACCGAAGCAATGAAGCGTCAATAGCCATATCCCGCCAAGCCGTCCAACTGCACGGTGGAATGGGGTATACAGAAGAGTGTGATGTCGGCTTGTATTTAAATCGAGCGCTCGTTTTGGTTGCTCGATTTGGTAACAGCGCGATGCTCAAACGAAAAATCGGTTCGCTCTGGGGCATGCTTCATTCAACCCATAAGAGCGCATCGAAATGTTTAAATTCTAATTCAACGGAAAAGAAAGGTTGGCTAAGCCCTCCTGATGCTGGTTGGGCCTCAATGTCCGATGATGAATTTAGAGAAATATCGAGAAGCTTCTTGGAAAGCGAGTACCCAGAGGATTTAAGATACTCGTCAAAACGCCTGAGATGGAAACAAATTGAGAATTGGTACAAACGTCTTTCTGAGATCGGTTGGATAGCCCCTGCTTGGCCTGCCGAATTTGGTGGTATGGGCCTAACTCCGAGTCAACAAATGATTTATATAGATGAACAAGAAAGATGGGGTGTAGGAAGAGCCCCTGATATGGGAATCGTGATGGTAGGCCCGCTCCTAATACAACACGGTACTGAAGAACAAAGAGAGACTTATCTACCCAAAATCCTCTCTGGGGAACACATCTGGTGCCAAGGATATTCTGAACCAAACTCAGGCTCCGATTTGGCTAGTTTAAGCACTCGAGCTGAACCTGATGGTGACGAATTCATAATCAACGGTCAAAAAACTTGGACAACCCTGGCGCAAGACGCTACTCATATGTTCTGCCTAGCAAGAACCTCTACCGAGGGGAAGGCACAGGAAGGAATCACTTTTTTCCTGATTGACCTTAATCAACCTGGAATCACAATAAGACCAATTCGTAACATTGCAGGCCACGAGGAATTCTGTGAAGTCTTCCTGAACTCTGTGAGAGTCCCAGCCGATTGTATGGTTGGAGGAATGAATAAGGGCTGGGGCATTGCGAAAGCATTACTAAGCTTTGAGCGGATTTTTCTGGGAAGTCCCCGACAATCCCAGTTCGTTGTCAAACGCTTGGAGGATGTAGCGCAAAAATTAAATCTAGTAAGTGATCAAGGTTTTAATGATCGGTTTACAGCTCTAAAACTAGATGTGGTGGATTTAGAATCGAATTTCCAAAAATTTGCAGATATTGTGAGGAGAGGTGAAACATTAGGGCCCGAAGTATCGGTTCTAAAAATATGGGCTACTGAAACCTTCGCTAAACTCTCAGAACTGCTAATTGAGGTTTCTTGCGAAAAGGGAGGCGTCGTAGGACCCGTGAATTTTGCTGACGCCAAAATTGACGTCCTAAGTCAATTTTACAATGCCAGGCCTGCAACAATTTACGGCGGTTCCAATGAGATTCAGAGAAACATTATTTCGAAAATGGTTTTAGGGCTTCCAAATTAGAAATTTTTGGCGGTTTGACCAAGCAAACATAAAATTGTTCTTGTCCACTATCGGCGTCTTCGCTAAAGTAACAGTAAGATCAGGGTACATTGAATGTTCGTATTCCAAAGCGGAATACAGGAAATTAAATACATTTAGGAGGTCCAGTGGCAGAATTACAATTTGCGGCACCAGAAACCGTTAATCAGGCAATAAAAATACTCGGAGGAGCTAAGGGAAAAGGTAGAATTCTTGCCGGTGGGACAGATCTTTTGGTTCAAATGCGATCTGGAAGAATCGAACCTGGATTTATTGTCGATGTGAAAAATATCCCAGAGTTAACAGAAATAAAAAAAGAAAAAAACGGGTACCGGGTGGGAGCTGCTGTGTCTGGAGCCAGACTCGGAGAACATAAGTCAGTCAAGAAAAAATGGCCTGGCGTAGTCGAGGCTTTGGAATTGATTGGCTCCACTCAAATACAAGGAAGGGCCTCGCTCGGAGGAAATCTCTGCAATGGTTCGCCAGCTGCTGACAGTGTGCCCGCAATGATAGCCGCTGGAGCAATTTGTAAAATAGCGGGGCCCAAAGGGCGTCGCACCGCAAAAGTAGAAGACATCGTTACCGGACCAGGCAAAACTTCATTAAAGAAAGGCGAATTCATAATCAGCTTCCTATTACCAGAAAAGCCTAAGAAATCGTCGGAGGCCTATTTAAGATTAATACCTCGAACAGAAATGGATATAGCAGTAGTCGGGGCCGGCGTGAGTCTGACACTTGATAACCAAGGGATTTGTACAAAAGCGCGAGTGGCTTTAGGGGCGGTCGCGCCCAAACCAGTTCTGGTAGAAGAGGCGGGTTTAATTCTCGTAGGCTCCAAACTAGACCCGGACACACTGGAAAAAATGGCGAGCGCTTGTCGTGCAGCGTGTAATCCGATAGACGACATGAGGGGCACCGTTGAATATCGGACAAAGGTAGCTGGAGTGCTAGCAACAAGGGCAACCCAAATAGCAGCAGAGCGAGTAAGGAGCGGCAGATGAGTAAACAACACGTAACAATGACAGTCAACGGAGATCCCGTTGAAGTGTTATGTAGGGCGGATCAAACCTTACTGGATTGTTTGAGAGACGAAATGGGTTTAACTGGTACAAAAGAAGGGTGCTCAACTGGTGATTGTGGAGCCTGCAGCGTCACTGTCGATGGTCGCCTCGTTTGCGCTTGCTTAATGTTGGGCGTTGAGGCGGAGGGGAGAAAAATTGAAACCATAGAAGGGATTGGTGAATCTGAAGAGTTACACCCGGTTCAACGACACTTCCTTGAGGAGGCAGCCCTTCAGTGTGGAATTTGTACTCCCGGATTTATCGTCGCTGCGAAAAACCTGCTGGAGAAAAACCCAAATCCTACGGAAGAAGAAGTAAGGTATTGGCTAGCTGGGAACCTATGTCGTTGTACTGGTTATGACAAAATAATCAAAGCTGTGTTAAAAGCTGCTGAAGAAATGAGAGGTTAAAAGATATGACTTTGCAAAATGGTAACGGACATAATGGTAATGGACACAATGGCAGTGGAACCTCCAACGGTTATAAATACGTAGGAACTAGGCCTGTTAGACCAGACGGTGTTGATAAGGTTACAGGAAGAGCCAACTTCGGGGCTGATATTAGTCTGAATGGCATGATATATGGCAGCGTTGTTAGGAGCCCCCATGCCCATGCCAAAATTAAGAAGATAAACTTCGACAAGGCCCTCAAACTAAAAGGAGTAAAAGCCGTAATTTCAGGAAAAGATTTCCCGACTCTGAAACCTTCAGACAAACTTCCTGGAGTAGCACCACTGAGTTTTTATGATATGTCCAGAAACGTTATCGCACGCGACAAAGTACTATACGACGGTCATGCGATAGCGGCAGTGGCTGCAACTACCCAAGCCATTGCTGACAAAGCGGCAAAATTAATAGACGTAGAATACAAAATTCTGAAACCAGTTATGACCGCTGCAGATGCTATGAAAGAGAAAGCTCCGCTTCTTCATGACGATTTATTTACCGAAGGAGTTGATCCGACTCCTAAAAAGGCCTCCAACATTGCCAAACGCACAGAACTAAAGCTAGGCGATCCGGAAGTCGCTATGCAATCAGCGGATTTCATAGTCGAAGGGGACTATTCCACTGAGACCGTTCATCAGGGCTATATCGAACCTCATGCTTGCGCTGCTAACTTTGCGCAGGACGGCTCTGTAAGCATCTGGGCTTCCAGCCAAGGGGCATTCATGATTCGCGCCTACACCGCACGTCTATGTGGCATGAGCACCTCCAAAATAAAGGTAATACCTGCAGAGATTGGAGGGGGTTTTGGCGGTAAAACTACAATTTACTTAGAACCTTTGGCGCTAATGCTGGCAAAAAAATCCGGCCGCCCTGTTAAAATGACAATGAGCAGAACCGAGGTTATGCGCGCAACCGGACCAACCTCTGGAGGCACAGCCCATGTTAAGATCGGCGCAAAGAAAGATGGAACACTAGTGGCCGGCACCCTGGAGCTTAAATACGAGGCGGGAGCGTTTCCTGGCTCACCAGTAGCCCTTGGTTGTATGACTGGGTTCGCACCCTACGATTTAAAGGATGTTGCCTGTCTAGGGTGGGATGTCGTGGTCAATAGACCTAAAGCAGCCGCCTACAGGGCGCCAGGCGCTCCAGTTGCAGCTTATGCTGTTGAGTCCGCGATGGATGAGCTAGCTCACAAACTAGGAATCGATCCACTAACACTGAGAAGAAAGAATTCAGCGAAAGAGGGAACTAAGGCGGTCTACGGTGTCGAGTTCGATCGGATTGGAAACGAGGATTGTCTTCAGGCTGCTCAAAAAACCAAGCACTACAATACACCGTTAGGTGAAAATCAAGGCCGAGGGGTAGCTTCAGGGTTCTGGTTCAATATAGGAGGGACCTCTAGTGCAGAAGTAATGATCAACGAAGATGGCACTGTCATAGTAGCCACGGGTAGCCCTGACATAGGTGGGTCGCGAGCGTCCATGGCATTGATGGCAGCAGAAGTGCTAGGTGTGGATGTATCTAGAATAAAACCGCTGGTTGCCGATACCGAATCGGTACCCTATTCAGACCTAACTGGTGGTAGTCGAGTAACTTTCGCTACTGGGAAAGCTGTTATAGATGCCGCAGAGGACGCAATCAAAGACATGAAACGTCGAGCCGCCAAGGTCTGGAAAGTAGATTTCGACCAAGTAGATTGGGAGAATGGCTCTGCAATTTGCATAGAGAATGATGAGATAAAGCCGATGTCTGTCGCAGATATTGCTCAGATTGCGGGAAAAACTGGGGGCGCAATAAGTGGCAAAGCAAACATAAACGTTACTAAGGGAGCTGGTCCGGGCTTTGGCACTCATATTTGTGATGTAGAGGTAGACCCTGAAACGGGACGCGTTACCGTCCTGAGATACACCGCAATTCAAGACGTTGGAACCGCCATTCACCCCAGTTATGTAGAAGGTCAACTACAAGGTGGAGCAGCCCAAGGAATCGGCTGGGCCTTAAACGAAGAATATGTGTACAGTAAAGAGGGCAATCTACTAAACACAGGTTTCCTTGACTATCGCGTACCAGTTGCATCCGACTTGCCCATGATTGATACCGTATTGGTCGAGGTTCCAAACGCTGGGCATCCGTTTGGTGTAAGGGGTGTGGGAGAAACTCCAATAGTTCCTCCATTAGGTGCCGTCGCAAACGCTGTCTCTAACGCTATTGGAAAACGTATGACGAGCCTTCCGATGTCGCCCGCCAAAATCCTGCAAAAAATTGATGCTGGATGATAAGCTGATTTTAGTATGGCTAAAGTTGAAATTCCGATTGAGGTCGCTCGCAAATTTACTAAAGGAGTAACAACCCATGAAGTTGAAGCCAGCGATCTTCAAGATATCCTTATTAGCCTAGATAACGATTTCCCCGGGATAAAAGAAGCACTCAATACAGGACTAGCAGTAGCGATAGACTCGTCTATTCTCCAGGATTGGTTTTTAGAAGAAGTGGAACAAAACAGCAAAGTACGCTTTATACCAGCTATCGAAGGAGGTTAGCCAATCCTCTTATCTTTCTGCAAGGCCTCGATGATGATACGCGGGGATAACTAGAACTTTGATCTCTTCGCTAAGAAGCGATGCGGCACCAGCGCATGCTTCATCTAAATTAAAGAATTCATGCTTTGATTTCAAATCGGTTCCCTTAACGACCAGAAAAACATATTGCCCAAACTGATCAGGAGTTTTCCTTCCGAAGTACAATTTTACCCTATGATCTATACCCAACATTTTGAGATACGAACTCGAACTCCTGAAACCAAACTCCTCTAGTCTCCCGCATCCGACAAAAAATTGTCTTTCCACAACTGCATTACAAAGCGTGCCCATTTTCTTTTTCATTTCATCAATCGAATTCACTTCCCAAGTATTGACGCCATCTCCGATCTTTCCTTTTCTGAGAAACTGTATAGAGGTAAAGGATTCGCACGGAATATCCTTCCATAGAAGTTTTGACACCCCGTTATGGTGCTCATGACCGTGCTCTTCACTACAAGATATAGTCAAAACTACTATTACCAGCATAATGAAGGATTGCTTTACGGTCCTCACTTCCTTTTTTTCCAAATGAAAAAACCAACAGCCAGCAAAAGAAGAGGTCCCATCAAGATGTTAGTAAGAAAAACAATGTTCAATTGACCGCTACTAAGGGATAACCTCCCCTCTTTATACTGCCTTGGAAGTAGGTCAATTGCGCCATGCGATTGCGATAGTTCAGACACCAAATTAAGAAACAACGCACCGTTCCCCAGTTGATCAAAATAAGCGTTGGTAGCAAAATCTCCGTCCCCCAGTACTAGCAAAACGCTAGCACTATCTAAATCTTTCGTTATTATTCCTATAGCGCGAGATTTTGCGTCCTCTGGCTTATCGTCTAGTACGCTGCTGTAACTAGTGGCCAAGATAACCTCTGTTCTTAGATTACGGTCCACGGAACTGCCACTAGGCCTAAGTTCTCCAACACCCGGGAAAAAAGTAAGAGGCAGATTCCGTGTAACTCGGTGCCTTGGATAATTGCTCACCGCTGGCGTAAAAACGTCTGCCCAAAAATGTTTTTCGGGATCCTTAATTCTTGTACCGGAAAACTCTACGTCGAACTCACGTAAAAGTTCCTCTAATCCAGCATTCGCATCCGGTTCAAGCAAAAATAAGACCCTACCGGCCTTCTCGATATATTTCTTTAAATTTTTTATCTCTCGAGATTCGAACGGCGTCAGTGGAGATGCTATTATAAGCGCCGAACACCCTTCTAGGCTATCTTTGTCTTTCAACAAAACACGCTGCTCTACAGTGAACCCGAGGTGCTCCAAAGACTCTCTGGCGATACCCATACCATGCCTTTCATGAAGAGAGATTGGTCGACCGCCAGTCGAGTGATTGTGTCCAGTCATTGCGGCTTCAGAGTGATCATGACTATGTAGACTATACGGATTACTTTCAAGATGCCCATCACTGAAGCATAGAAGCCCGAGATTTGGGCTTGTTACACGCACTAAAGCATTGATAAAACCCACCTCCGTTGGATCATCAAAAAGAACTTGACGATCGTCACTCCTAAATAATCCACTTCCTGAAAACCTAATACCATTTGCCTCTGCTAGGGCTGGTTCGAGTACAGGATCAAACAATTCAATCGAAACAAAATTGGATTTTTTTGCAATATTTCTGAGCGTCCGAACTGAGTCTCTTTGAGCGCGACTCCTCACATCATAGGCAAAAACAATGTGGACAGGTTGATCGATTGCTTCCAGTACTTGACTAGCTTTGCTAGAAAGGCTGTATATCTCTTCAGTAGTGAGATCAAATCTGTAGGAAATATCCAGAGCTAATAAATTAATCAAAACACATATGAAAAATGCTAGGAGCAGACCTCCAACCTGCCTTACTTTTGTTACTCGCATATAAGTCTCATTTTCTTAATTCCAACACAGTCGAGGCTGCTAGCAGACAAAAACCAATTAAGCTAAAAAAGTAAGTCATAACACTTAGGTCAATCACGCCTCTTATGAGATCTAGGTAAGCAACAGAGAGGGATAGGTGGATAATTACCTCCGAAAGAAATTTCGAATTCGCAAGGGCTGTCGAGTAATCTAAAAACCACAACGCTAATAGTGCGATCCAAGTCAATACGGCAGCCACTATCTGGTTCGAGGAAAAAACCGAAATCAATAAACCTATTGCTATAAAAACAGCACCAAGCGAGGTAACACCGAAATAACCACCTACTATTGGCCCCAAATCCGGTTCTGAGAAAGTGACTAAAACAAGTACAGATACTGCACTTCCTAAAAACATAAAAAACAGTAGAGTCAAGAGCGCACAAAACTTGGAAATCACCATTACCCAACTTCTAACACCCAAAGACACCAGAAGTTCGTAAGTACCTTGCTTGTATTCCTCTGGAAAAGACCTCATGGTCATCAATGGGACCATGAGCAGCAATAAAATGCTCATATTATGGAAAGCATTTACCATGTCTACGGCCGAAATGAACAAGGTATTAAAACTAAAAAAGAAACCATTGGCCAGCCAAAAAGAGCCTAGAATCGCGTATCCTATCGGTGTAACAAAATAGTTCTCAAGCTCCCTGAAATACAAAGCAATAAAGTTTCGCATCTATGGAGCCTTTTCTCGAAGAGAGGTTAAACGTGCTTCGAGGTCTAAGTTGGCTTCTCGAAAACTCATTAATTCGCCGTTATTGGCCAAGAGCTTAGACATCTCAGGTTTTTGGGCCGATGAAATTTGCAACCTTAGCTTATATTTACCCCCACCTATACTCTTGCTCTCCACAATACATTCTCCTGATGCCGTATTGATCAGCGACTTTAGATGATCTATGTCCGGAACACCGACACACACTTCAATCAAAGCAGAATCATCAGCTTCACCACTAACTTCTAATAAAACGCCATCTTTTAAGAATACCGACCGATTACAAAGCATCTCTATTTCTTGCACTACGTGAGTAGAAAACAGAATAGGCCTCTTATTAGCCGCTTCCAAAATCATGTCACGAACATCGGCTAACTGAAAAGGGTCTAGGCCACTCATGGGTTCATCTAAAATCAGGAGGGCCGAATCTCCTAAGAACGCCTGAGCGAGACCGACGCGCTGTCTATAGCCTTTTGATAGTTTGGAGATAACATTTCTGCTGACATGTCGCAAATCAAAAGCGTTTAGTACCTCACCCACCTTCTCGGACACTAAATCCTGAGGCACAGCCTTCAGCACTGCTACTAACCGAACGTATCTTTCTACTGTAAAGGAATCAAAAAGGGGAGCTTTCTCGGGTAAATAACCGACTACATTATGAGAACGTTCAGTCAAAAATTGATCTTTCCGGAAATTAAGAGTTCCGGCATCGGGCAGAAGATACCGAGCAATTATTCTCATTAAAGTGGTTTTTCCAGCACCGTTAGGTCCAAGTAGTCCCACAACTTCTTTTTCTCTTACCGTCAGATTCAGGTTTTTTAATACGTTTTTTTTCCCGAAACTCTTCCAAATACCGTTTAATCTAACTACCGGTTCTACATCATCAAACATGCATCTTCCAAACCAAAGGCCTCTCAACCCAAGAAATCTTGATTAATCGTAATAGGTATCGTGTTTATGTTCGGCATATTGATCAATTCCGTGGGAATACCAAATGGAACCTTGGTGCGAATCGCGCAACATCTTTAGCCTGTCTATGGACTTCATAGACTCATAAGTATTCCAGGTTATACCAGGAATAACACCTGCCTCATTCTCAGGGGTATAAACTGCATCGCCAGCAAGAAACAATGTCCCCGTGTTTTTTAGCTTCACCATTAAGGATTGGTGCCCCTGTGTATGACCTTTGGTATCTAAAACCACCACACTACCATCTCCGAATAGGTCGAAGTCACCATCCAATTGAAGGTAATTGAAATCTCGCGCATTATCATAGTCCTTTAACACAAATGCTGCTCGCTGAAATTTCTCTGGCCACCACGCGGCTTTTAATTCTGCTTTCTGCAAAACATGCACTGCCTTTGGGAACATTTCCATATTTCCTGCGTGGTCAAGATGCATATGAGAAGTGACCACATACTTTACATCATTTACTGAATATCCAAACTTTTCGAGCCATTTATCGATGACTTGATCTCTTCTTTGTATTGGCATGAAGGCTGAACACAAGCCCTTTCCCCAATAGCTTTCGCATTTACCATCGGAAACAGCGGCGTTCATCCCTGTGTCGTAAAGTAACAATCCTCTGGGGTGGTCTATGATGTACATAGCCACGGGAAATTCTAATATCTTGCCCACGTCCCTCATGGCGGTAAGCCACCCTTTGTCGAACTTTAAAACTCCGCTTGATACCTGGTATAGTTTTATGGAGTCTTCTGCGATTGCGGTAGAACAAACAAAAGAGCATAGAATAAAGACAGTAACAATGATGTTTGTTTTCATATTTCGTTTGAACATCGGAAACCCCTTTTACTTACACAAATTTTTCTTCATTGAATCCTGCTCTACTCTAAACCCTTTTAAAGGCTGCCTCACTCATCCAGAGAACCTTTAAAAAGATGGCCCTTGTCACGTTTAGATTTCAGATAACGTCTATTGTATTTATTCAACCCAGCTTCAACTGATTGCTTTTTCGAAACCGATATACCGCCCGCTTCCAACTGGCGAATCTTTTCTGGATTATTCGATAATAACTGAATTTCATTTGAGGGCAATAAGTATTTAAGAACAACCGCCGCATCACTGAAATCACGGGAATCCTCCGGCAAACCCAAGCTTCTATTCGCTTGATAGGTATCTTGCCCAGTATCCTGGAGTAGATATGTTGCCGCCTTTGCCCATAGTCCTATGCCGCGACCTTCATGCCCACTCATATAGACGACCCCACCCTTACCGCTTTCTCTTATGTCCTCAAAAGCTTTGGCGAGCTGAGGCCCACAATCACACCTCATCGACCCAAAAATATCGCCTGTCAAACAACATGAATGCAATCTCACAAGCGGGTTTATTGCATTATGAAAACCTGGCATAGCGAAAATAGAGTTAACTGTCATAGCACTACCGACCAAACGTCGAAACGCCTCACCATTACCTGAATCTACTTCGAGGCCTGCCTCTACCACAGCCGACAACTCTGTTCTTCGAACAAAGCAATACCAATCCAGTACTATCTCTTGTCCATCGGGAAAAGTTTTCGGAATTGGCACAGGACCCAAAATAGATAAATAGGGATCCTTTTTACTATTCGAAATAATAATTCCGTCCTCATCAACAGTCTTTAACTTTCCTTCCTCCTCTAGGAAAATACGGACTTTCTCATCCACATAGCTGAACATACAAATAAATTCCTTCTCTAATCAAGCTGTATCAATATAGAAATGCTAATTTAATCTAAGAGAGAAGCTAGGGCTTCATAATCTGGGCCCGGTTGTCCATCGGCCCTCAAAGCCTGAATCACAACCTGATCAGCGCCATTTTCAAGGTATTGGCTTAATTTAGCTTTGACCGTCCCAGCATCACCCCACAGAACCATCGCGTCCATGAGACGATCGCTACCACCGTCTTCCAGATCACTCTCGTCGAATCCGAGTCGAAACCAGTTCTTATAATAGTTTGGCAAAGGCATATAAGGACTTAATGCCGCCCTAGCCACCTCACGTGCTTTTTGAGGATCATCGGTAACACAAACTTTTTGCTCACAAAAAATCAACCCTTGAGACCCCATGGCATCACGAGAAAGTTTTACTTGATCTGGCGTAATGTTATAAGGAAAAGTCCCCAAAGTTTTCTCGGCCGACAACTTGGACATGTTGGGGCCCAAAGCAGCCAACACCAATTGTTTCTCTTGGGGTGCGCCACCAAACGCTTCCCAAGCTGCGTCCATACCTTCTAGATATTTCCGCATTGTAGCGACCGGTTTAGCATATTCATGGCCTCTGACATCAGAAACCAAGGGCGCATGCGATACACCCAGCCCTAGGACAAATCGCCCGTCATAAAGCGCGTTCAGACTATTGCAACCCATGACTGAGGCAGCCGGATCACGAGCATAAATATTCGCAATACCACTTGCCACGATCAAATTGTCACTCTGGCTCAGGAGGTACCCTCCTACAGCAAAGGTTTCATAATTGAAAGCCTCTGGATACCACAAGGTGGAGTAACCCATTTCCTCAGAACGTTTACAAAGTTCAGATAATCCCTTCTGGTCTAGTGCATCGGTGAAGGCGAATACACCATATTTTCCAAATTTCATAGTTACCCCCATAAAGCCGGTTAGTTGATTCAGTTTTTAACGATTAGTTGGGTTAAGTTTAACCTATTCTTAAAAAAACTGGCAGACATTGGGGAATAAAAACCAGCATTTCTAGCTCAGAACCCAGAAACATGATAAAAATTCAGATTAAAATTTAAATTCCAGAGCGACAAGAAATGATTACTAGAACTGTTTATTCCGAAGAGCATGAGATCTTCCGAGAAAGCGTTAAAAAATTCGTAGCCAAAGAGGTTGAGCCGTATCATGCTCAATGGGAAAAGGATGGCATGGTCTCCAGAGAACTCTGGTTGGCTGCCGGAGAAAATGGACTACTTTGCTCTTTCATTCCTGAGAAATACGGAGGCCCCGGCGGGGATTTCCTCCATACAGCAATTGTTATAGAAGAATTAGCTAAGGTAGAGGCGAGTGGCCCAGCTTTCCACCTACATTCAGGTATCGTTGCCCCGTATATTTTGAATTATGGCACAGAAGAGCAAAGGAATCGACTTCTCCCAAGAATGTGTAGTGGGGAAATCATTGGGGCGGTAGCCATGAGTGAACCAGGAGCAGGAAGTGATCTTGCTAACATACAAACCTCCGCAGTCAGAGTGGGTGACGAATACACGATCAACGGACAAAAAACCTTTATCTCCAATGGTCAGCTAGCCGATCTTGTGGTCACGGCCTGTAAAACCGACAGACAAGCTGGTGCCAAAGGTATTAGTCTGATTTTGGTTGAACGAGGTGATGCGGGATTCACTAGAGGCCGAAACTTAGAAAAAATAGGTTGGAAAGCACAGGATACCTCTGAACTTTTTCTTGAGGACGTAAAGATACCCGTAGACCGTCTCCTTGGCGAGGAGAATAAAGGATTTTCTTACCTGATTGACGAGTTAGCGCAGGAACGATTAATAGTCGCAGTAAGGGCAGCAAGCACCATCGAAACTGCTCTAGACCAAACAGTAGCATACACAAAGGAAAGGAAAGCCTTTGGAAAAACTATCTTCAGTTTCCAAAACACTCGGTTTAAATTAGCAGAAATCAAGACGCAGGCCACTTTGACAAGGACATTTGTTGATAAATGTTTAGAACTACACATAACAAGTCAACTTTCAGCAGACGATGCAGCAATGGCAAAATTACAGAGTACGGAAACTATGTGCTCAATTTTGGATGATTGCCTGCAACTTTTTGGAGGCTATGGCTACATGTGGGAATTTCCTATCGCTAGAGCTTGGGCGGGACAACGAGTCTCAAGAATTGCTGGTGGGTCGAGCGAAGTAATGAAAGAAATAATTGCCAGAACCTTTTAAAAGATAAAGATCATGCAAAACATTACAAAAAAAACACTAACTGTCGATGTTGATGGACACATCCTTGAGCCAAGGAACACTTGGAAAGAGTACCTAGAACCCAAGTTTAAAAAACGAGCTATCGAATTTGTTACAGAAGAATCGGGAGAGGTGATTTTGATCGATGGTAAACCTTTAGAAGTTGTTAGGAATAGGACAGCTCTCCTTGGAGGGATTGATCATGACCCTGAGGTACTCCTGCGGAGGAATAAGATTCTAACCTACGAAGACGGTTGCCCAACCGGTTCCTATTTACCGGACGAACGCTTAAAAGTGATGGATAAAGAGGGGATTGACATCTCACTGCTTTATCCCACTGTTGGGATCTGCTGGGAAGGAAAGGTGCAAGATGCCAAACTTGCAGCGGCATACACTCGGGCATATAACCGTTGGCTGGTAGACTTTTGCAGTTATGACAAAAAAAGACTCATCCCAATCGCTCACATTTCACTATTGGATCCTTTTTTGGCAGTGAAAGAAATGAAACGAGCCGCTAATGATGGCTGTAAAGGAGTTTTCATTTCGCCAGATTTAAAACCTCGCGCTATGCGACATTTTGATCATCCAGATCTTGATCCTGTCTGGGAGACGGCTCAGGACTTAAATCTCCCAGTAAGCTTTCATGTGGTAGTACGAGACGAGAGGAGTCACCATTACTTTGATCCAACCTCTGAAAACGCTTATCGATTTGGACTATTTGATTTTTCGTTCCTGGCAATTGACGTAATGGCAGCCTTCACTGAACTTCTATCCCTGGGAATATTGGAGAAATTTCCCCAGCTTAAAGTAGCAGTACTGGAATCAGGCGCTAATTGGATCTCGGCATGGCTAGACCGTATGGATCACAAATTCGAAGTCGTCAGGAGCACAACTCCCTTAAAGCAAAAACCGAGTGACTACTTCTACAGGCAATGCATAGTGTCAGCAGACCCAGATGAAACGCTCACAGGTGCAATCGTCAACCACATGGGAGACGACTACTTTGTTTGGGCTTCAGACTATCCTCACGTAGATGCTAGCTATGGAGTATTAGAAGAGATTAAAACCAATTTATCGGGAACCAGTGAGGAGTCGCAACAAAAAGTGCTCGGCGGAAATGCTATTCGTTTCTACGGGCTAGCCTAACTCTATTAACCTACTTTCTATTTACCTAAGTAGACTGGCTGCCGCTTCTCCATAAAGGCTCTAGGTCCCTCCTTTGCATCCTCAGTAGCAAAAACTGGCCTTGATATTTCTGTTTCGATTTTAAGGGCTTCAAGCTCAGGCACTCCTAAACAAGCTCTTGCAGACCGTCTGATAGCCTTTACAGCCACCGGTCCATTCGAAGCTATCTTTTGGGCTATTTCCATAGATTTTTCAAAAAAGTCTTTCTCAACATAATTAACGAAACCAAGCTGCAAAGCTTGGTCAGCAGTTATTAAATCTCCTGTAAGGAGTAATTCCATCGCTTTACAATAAGGCATCTGACGCGGTAGGCGAACACTGGAACCACCGGCTGGGAATATTGCCCACTTGACCTCTTGCACTCCAAATTTCGCCACAGGACTGCTCACCCTTATATCAGTACCCTGCAAAATCTCCATTCCTCCAGCTATACCGTGCCCATTAATAGCAGCTATTACAGGCTTCTCGACATCGAAACTACGTAATAGCGTCCGTTCTAAGATATCGCTATCGGCCAGAATACGCTCATCCCACTCGTTTTCGGCCTTCCGCCCACCCGACATAAGCGGAATCAGTTGACCAAGATCAGCACCAGCGCAAAACACGTCTCCGGCACCAGTTAAGACCACAACTCGAATTGAGTCATCGTTCCTGATCGATTCCCACAAATCCGCTAACTTCACGCCCAACTCGGGGTTGATTGCATTTTTTGCTTCTGGCCGATTAAGTGTAACAATCCCAATATAACCAGACACCTTGTAATCCAAAACAGACATACTATTTACCTCTTCCATTTATGCGATAAAATAACATGCTAGACTAAAAAGGTAGTAAGTTACAAAAAAACAGGAAAGCCCAGCTTGGTAGCTTCCTGTGTTAAATCCCGCAGGAAACATTTCCCCCATTGAATATGGTCCGGGATGAAGGAAAAGCAATGGCCTCAACCTCCGAAATAGATTGGTCCGCAAAAGAACTCAATATTAAAAAAGACGCTCCCGACTGGTTTCGCAAATCGATTAATTCTCCTTTTGAATCTAGAATCATCTCTGTTCTAGGATGCGATATTCATTTTTTACACTGGAAAAAGTCAAGCGCAGAAAAAATCAAAGCAGGAATCCTCCTCGTCCACGGAGGAGGAGCCCATGCCAACTGGTGGAGATTTGTTGCCCCGCTTTTAACCGATTACGATGTTGCAGCAATTGACCTATCAGGAATGGGCGATAGCGGCAGGCGAACCAAATATTCAGCATCGGCAAGAAGTAACGAAATTCTTTCCGTGCTAGATAGTTGTTTTTCTGGACGCCAACCTCGGTTTCTCGTAGGGCATTCTTTTGGGGGATATATGAGCATGCGTTTCGCAGCGGACTATGGCCAAGATGTCGCTGGCACTGTGATCGTTGATTCACCACTATACAGACCTGACACTGATCTATCCAAAACCCCCCGCCGAGCCCTTAAAATTGAGCGACATTACCCATCTTTCGAGATCGCGCTAGAAAGGTTCAAGCTACTCCCACCGCAAGAGTGCAAAAATGACTACATCCTTGAGTTCATCGCACGCCACTCCATAAAAAAAACCGAGAGAGGATGGACTTGGAAATTTGATGTCGGTGCAATGGGGGGCAGCAGATGGGAAGAACCTTTCGATCAACACCTCCAAAACGCAAAATCTAAGATCGCTTTTCTCTATGGAGAAAAAAGCGCTTTAGTAAACAAAGAAACTGCCCAATATATGCGCACCTTAATGCCAAAAGATTCTTTGGTAACTGAAATTCCGAAAGCCGCCCACCATATAATGCTGGATCAGCCAAAATCCTTCGTAAAATCATTAGAAATCATTTTCGACACTTGGCTTAACGAGCTGGCCTAGAAATAACTGGCAATAGGATCTTTGATTACCTCCACAATCTCAGACAGGAGAATCTAGGTCAAAATTAGGTTTGCGCTTTTCTAGGTGAGACCGCAACCCTTCTTCTGCTTCCGGTGTAGTAAAACCTAACATTTCCAACGCTGTGGAAGCATCGAAACTCGGGCCTGCCATGCGGTACCAATTGTTTAAAGCGTACTTCGTCCACCTGACCGCCGCCGGAGCACTGTCTCTTAGACGAGACGCCACCTGCTCTGCTTTCGCTTGAAGTTCACTGTCCTGAACACAGAGAGAAACCATTCCTATTCGCTCCGCTTCCTCTCCATCCATGGGCTCACAAAGCAGTAAATGATACTTAGCTTTCGCCATGCCACAGAGCAGCGGCCAATTTATCACAGCCGAATCACCTGCAGCAACACCCAACCTGGTATGCCCGTCTACTATTTTTGCTGACTTGCCCGCGATTGAAATATCAGCCAATAATCCGGCAACTAAACCAGCACCAACAGCGACCCCATTAATCGCAGACACTATCGGTTTCGAACAATTGATTATGTTATAGACCAGATCTCGAGCTTCCTTCCAAGCACGTGCTCTGTCTTTGTGATCATTAATCATGTCTTCTATCATGCCAAAGTCACCGCCGGCGGAAAATGCTCGCCCTCTTCCCGTTAATATCACCACACTTACATTCTCATCCTCATCTATATCTCTCCAAATGTAAGTCAGCTCTCTATGACCATTTTTATCGAGAGAATTCAGACTCTCTGGCTTGTCCAGAGTAATGCGCAAAATCCCCTCTCCCGGACTGTCTAGAACAAGTTCTTTATATTTCTCATATCGTTTGAGCATTTTTGATTCTCACTGTATTGTTAATGATGCTTATATTATTAAAGGTTAACGCAATGTGGAATATAATGCCTCAAAAGAAAATAGGATAGAAATCTTAAATTTAAACAGAGACAGAATTAATATGGGAATAAGAAATGGCAGACCTCATAGTCCAAAAAAATGAAACTATAACAACACTACTTTTTAACAGGCCAGATACTAGAAACGCACTCAGCTTGGAAATGCGCTCGTTATTACGCGATAGCCTATTGGATGCGGAAAATGATGAGACTGTACGGTGTGTAGTGCTAAAGGGTGCTGGAGGCCATTTCATGGCTGGCGGAGATGTCAAGTCCATGAAAGAGACTCTCGATCAGGATCCTAAGGATACAAAGAATTATTTTTTGAATAGGATACACGACTTACATCCTATAATGTTTGCGATGCGCCGGATGGCCAAACCCGTGATAGCCAGTGTCGAAGGAGCAGCAGCGGGTGCTGGTGTAAGCCTAGCTTTAGCTGCAGATCTCGTGATTGCAGATTCCGACGCCTTCTTCACCTTAGCTTATTGTCATATTGGAACTTCCCCAGATGGCTCTGGAACTTTTCATCTTCCTAGAGCAGTCGGTGTAAAAAAAGCAATGGAAATAGCGTTACTTGGCAATCGCTATACCGCGGAACAGGCTGAAGCGATGGGTATGATAAATTTCGTTGCATCTCCCGGTGCATTAGAAGAGGAGACAGAAAAGCTGGCTCACAGACTGGCAAATGGTCCAACCCATGTATACGGGAATACTAAACGTTTGTTGTACAACTCGCTAGAAGCGCAGTTTGAGTCCCAATTGCAGATGGAAGCGGAAATGTTTGCTGACTGCGCCAAACGAGCTGATTTTAAAGAGGGTGTTACAGCTTTTGCTGAGAAAAGAAAACCTGATTTCAAGGGGCTTTAAAAATTTTTGGTTAACCAAAGTACTACCAATTGGATAAAGAAAGTTTTCTGTGCGAGAATCAAGGTAGTGAATTTCTAGGAAAATACTTTATAAAGACCTGATGATTCCGATCTCACGACTTTTTACTATGAAAGCCAGATTCTATCTTCCTTTTATACTCCTTTTTTTGCTGCCTGGACTCTCTATTAGTCAAGAAGCTTCGAACCCTTTAGAAAAAGCTCAAATGCTCATTGATTCTGGTAAGGCTGAAGAAGCTTATGATCTGTTGAAACCTTACCAAGCCAGTCTCGAAGGAGAAGCAGCTTTTGACTATGTTTTTGCGCTCGCTGCGCAAGATACCGGAAGAACCGTAGAAGCTATATTTGCCCTTGAAAGAGTCGTTGACACCTTCCCAGAACACGGACCCGCTAGAGCGGAACTTGCGAAGGCGTATCTCTCCCTCGGAGAAACTGATGACGCCAAGAAGGAGTTTCAAAAAGCTAGGGAATTAGAGGATATTCCTCCAGAAGCTCGGCAAACTATCGATCGCTACTTGTCTGGAATTGAGTTATTTCACGACCGCACTAGACTCACCGTAAGACCATGGGTTGCTCTCGCAATGGGTTACGATACAAATATAAATGGGGCTACCGATGAAAAATCGATGACGATACCAATTGCACCTGGCATACCCTTTGCCTTGGGAGGGACTCAAAATAGCCCGATTTTGAGTGGTTCACTGGGATTAAGTTTGTCAAAACCACTGAATAACGACCTTGGATTAAGTGCCTTCGGTAGTGCGCAGCTCGGAGACAGACATACAACTCATCAAAATGACTTCACTTCTCATACTGCAGCTGGCAGAGCAGGATTTAGACTAGAACGAGAAAAGCACAACTTCAGTATCGCAGCCGACGCCAGCATGATGAGATTAGACGCAGGCGGCCTAGCAAGGGCAGACCGAAAAACAGCTGGTATTTCTACCGAATGGCAATACGCGGCCACTGAAAAAGATCAAATTTCCGCTTATTTTCAATTCTCTGCTATGCGTAACCCTAAACAAAGTATTCGAGATGTAAATCGCAGCTTAGCCGGCTTAAATTATGGGCACGCCTTCACGGATATCAAGGGAACCCCGATCATTTTTGGAGGTATTTTCGGCGGTATAGAGGACGAGCGTGCCGATACGGGAGCAGATCATTTTGGGAAAAACTTATTTGGCGGCAGGATTGGGATCAGCTACCAATTATCAGACAGACAAACAACCTTCGGCGCATTTACTTATCAGAGAAGTTTATACGAAACAGGAGACCCCATTTTTCTGGTACGCAGGCATGATTCTTTTTTTGATTTATCTTTAGGTTATAGATTTCAATACAATAACCAGCTAAGTATTAGCCCAACTGTTGTTTATAACGACAATGACTCGAATATTCTAACGAATGACTATGACAGGTTGGAAGTAATGGTGACTGCTCGATATGACTTCTAACAATAAATATTTGACTGAGGTAGATTAGATGAACTCGTTAGCTAAAGGATTATTAATACTCTCCTTTATTGGCTCACTTAGCGCAGTAGATAAAGTTCATGCTATTGCGGGCAAAATCGTTTATTCATACGGTCAAGTTGAAGCTACAAGCGCTGATGGTGCAATCCGTCCCTTGACGAGAGGGGACGTCATCGAGTCAGGAGAATCTGTTAGAACGGTCAACGGAAGAACTCAAATTCGTTTTACTGATGGAGGTTTTGTCGCGCTCCAACCAAACACGCAGTATCGCCTGGAAGATTATAACTTTGAAGGGACAGTAGACGGCTCTGAAAAAAGTTTTTTCTACTTGGTGGAGGGCAGCATAAGGCTTGTTACTGGATTGATAGGTCGATCTAACAAAGAAAATTTTCAATTAACCACCCCCGTAGCTAGCATAGGCATTAGAGGAACTTCAGGAAAATGTACGCATACTGATGCTGGTGGAACGCAACTCGCTGGATACGGTGGCGTCTGGAACCTCACATCTGGGGCCTTTAGTGGGCCTGTTGAGCCTGGGCAAGCCTATAGCTGCAACGGAAGTACTTGCGCTGAGATACCCGGATTCGGTCAACGTCAAGATACTGCAAGTGAAAACCAAGAAGAACAAGAAGAAGAAGAGGAAGAAGAACAAGAAGAAGAACAAGGGGAAGAGGAAAACGAGGATGGTGAAAGCGAAGAAGAAGGAGGAGAAGCACAAACCGACTCGGAAGGAGAAGAAGAAAGCACACTCCTCGCAGAAGGTGAGACCGAGGAAGGCGACGAAAGTGTAGGACTAGCTGAATCTGATAATGAGGGGGAAGCACGTTCTGACCCAGCGGAAGGAGAAGGACGCTCAGGTCCCAGAGAAGAAGACGGTACCTCTCTCACCGGGGAGAAAGAAGAGCGTGGTTTCGTCGCAAATAGAGAGGATGACGGTGGAGAGGAAGCCTTTTTTGAGGTGATCGTTAATGAAAATGAGATGGGTGTTGGCGCACCAGATAAGCCTAATACGTTAGAGCTAACCGTCGGAGAATCCTCCGATACAAAAAAAGAATTAGGGTTAGGCGCTTTTGCTGCAGGTGAACAAACCGATTCGGATGGTCAATTCGAAGTGATACAAGGCAGTAGTAACAACAGGTTTGATGCGAGATTCGTGAGCGAAACTGTAATAGGGGTGTCAGGCCTGCAAGACATAACGCTAAATTTCGGAAGCTTTACGGAAGAAAGACAGGCACCGATCACCTTCGCCACGAATGACGGAACTATTTTCTTCAAGAACGATCAACCAGTAGGCGGGTTAGCCCTAGACACGTTTCTTGGCGAGTCATTTCTTGGGTTTTTTATAGCAGATTTTGAGGTAGTTCGTTTGGGATTAATCAGCCTAAAAGAAACGAATTCCGCGTTGGGTGACGCTGGCCTGAATGCTATAAACTCGATATCCCAAAACAAGCTAACTAGACTTTCCTCTAACCCTGCAGAATTTGTTGACGGAAACATCAGCCCCGATGGATTCCTTTCATTTGGACGCTGGCAAAATGGCTTCGTACTAGATATAGATGCTTCTCCTAGCGGTATAGTAAGAAGCAACATCCTTAGGGAACTGGTGGGCTTTCAAAGCGAACATGTAATTACTGGTAATAGGGTCCAGATAAGTTCCAACCAATTAGCTCGTTACGACCTAACCGGCGGCACGCGCTCTACTTCGTCTGATCCGAATGAATTAGGATTAGGGTTGACTTCAGGGAAGATTCTATTCGATTTTAGTAACGGTTATGGTAGCTTGGAAGCGAGTTTGTCGCACATATCAGAGACGCACAACTTATTTGGTGACCTGGTGTTAACGGGAAACACCTTTGTTGGACCAAACGGAATCGCAATCAATTCCACAGGGAACACACATAGAGCCGACTTCAGCGGTTTCTTTGCCGGAACGGGTGTTGGGACGCCGCAGGCGTTAGGCTTTAACTATGGAGTACATACCTCCAAAC
>CACDEI010000007.1 GCA_902551695.1 uncultured Pseudomonadota bacterium | reverse complement strand
CCCAGAATTGTTTGGAGAATTTCCCTGTTGTGTTGCCCCAAGGTTGGTGCTACGAAATCACCTTCGGCACTATATCCAGAGGTCTTTATCGGATGCCCCGGGATTTTGAAGGTACCAGCAATAGGATCCTCGATCGTTCTGACGGTACCTCGCTCTATCAGGTGCGGGTGGTTAACCGTGTCTTCTACACTGAGCACAGGCGCACAGGGCACATCGAATTTTTCAAGCACCGCTAATGCTTCATCGACAGAGCCAAACGTTTTCAACCAAGTTTCAATTAAAGCTATCACTTCTGATTGCCTTTCCAAACGCTCCGGATCAGTCGCCCATCCCTCTTTGTCAGTAAGATCTGCTCGGCCCATAGCAGTACAAAGATCTTCCCAATGATGAAGAAACCCCATAAGCACCATATAACCACCGCCAGGTCCTTCGAACACTCCAGCGGGACAAACGTAGGTCACATGACGCCCTCCTCGAGTAGGTTTAACTTGACCTTCAGTCCCGGAGTATTGAAGAACATTTAACTCGTGATAGTGATAATAGCAGTCCAGCAAAGCAATATCTAAGTGTTGTCCCTCACCCGTTCTCGCGCGGTGCAAAAGAGAAGCCGCTATTCCAAAAGCTCCATGAACCCCCGTACTGATATCGCCTAGTCCAACTAACGGAATATACGGTGCCGAATCTTTTTCACCTATCATGGAAGTCACACCAGAGTAAGCTTGAGCTATATAGTCATAGCCAGGTTTTTTCGAAAGTGGACCTTTTTGACCCAAAGCCGATATAGAGCAGAGAATGATGTCTTCTTTCAGCTCCTTCAAGGCCTCGTAACCGAAACCAATAGCTTCCATCACTCCAGGTCGAAAATTTTCAACTACAACATCACAATGAGGTACTATCTCTTTAATAATTTCAATAGCTTCGCTCTGCGATAAATCAACACATAAGCTTTTTTTATTTAAATTTTGTTGGATGAAATAGAAGCTTCTATCAGCCCTCATTTTTGTAATTTGGCGTGTCATTTCTCCATTAGGAGCTGATTCGACTTTTATCACTTCGGCACCCATTTCCGCAAACATCCTTGTGCATGTGGGTCCCGCTAACGCCCGAGTAAAATCAAGCACTCGGATACCTGTCAGCAAATGTTCGTTTTTGTTCAAAAAAATCCCCCTCGATATTTTTTGTTGGAAGACATCTATTTAATTGCGTCTTCGTCTCTTTAAATAGATTTTTCAGCAGCCTCCAATGTTTGCAAGATTAACGTGTTTATTGTCATTGGGCCAACGCCGCCAGGAACAGGAGTATAGGCACTAATTCGATCCAGTGCCGGCTCTATTTCTACATCTCCGGTTCCTCCTGGATGATATCCTGCGTCCACAACAACAGTTCCCTCACTTAGCCAATCAGATTTTATAAACTCTGGTCTTCCAACCGCCCCAACTAGAATTTCAGCTCGGCTTACCTCTTCAGCTAGATTCTTGCTCTTAGAATGACAAATCGTGACCGTCGCATTTGCATTAAGAAGCATCATCGCCATTGGTTTTCCCAAAATAGCGCTGCGTCCCACCACGACGGCTCGCTTTCCCGTACAGTCAACTTTGTAGTGAGTCAATAAACGCATAATCCCACCGGGTGTAGCCGACCCATAAGCGTCCAGGCCCATAGCCATCATCCCAAACCCTAAAGATGTAACCCCATCTACGTCTTTTGCGGCTGATATCCTATCAAAACAAGCTTTCTCATCAATCTGATTGGGAACTGGATGTTGTAACAAAATCCCCTGGACGCTTTCATCTTTATTTAACTTATCAATTTCAGCTAGCAATTCTACAGTTGTGGTCGATCCATCTAACTCTATGCGCCTAGAGTCCATCCCAACGCGACCGCAAGCATTTCCCTTCATGCGTACGTATGTCGCAGATGCGGGATCTTGTCCGACGAGAATGGTTGCCAGCACTGGCTTCTTCCCACCCAAGTCCTCGATTAGTCTTTTGACTCGTTTGGTAATCTCGCCCTCACTAGCTGAAGCTAGGGTTTTACCATCAAGAATGAGGGGTTTCATCACTACAGATTTCTACATTGCAGTTCGGAAGTCGTCCATCTTAAACTCGCCGCACACCTGCCCTGACTCATCGATAAATTCCACGAGGGTATCACTTTCCCCACGATAACTTGCATATACTATCGTGTCTTCCAGGAACTCCTCATCATGCACATCATTCATAGGCTGATAGCAATAATCTCCAGCATTAAAAGTGCAGTCAATAGCATGATTTTTGACTTTCCCCTTAATCACATAAACATGGGTTTCACAGGTATGTTTATGCGGTCCTGAGCGATATCCACCCTTAATTTTAAATAGCACTTCAACAGACTTACGCTCTTCATCAAGAGACAGCACCTTAATGTTAAAGTTTTCTTCTTCATCCATGGCGACCCAATTTTTCTGGCTTGCCATACCTTCCGCTACCTTCACCATTGGTGCGTTTTCTGGTTTGCTCGCGATTTCTGCCTGTTGCATTGTTGGATGCTCCTAAAAAATTACACTTGAGCGAGCAAACTACCACAACCGCATCAAAAGTAAAAAGTTCTATAGGTGATTTTTATCAAAAAATAAGATTTGTTGCTCACATTTACCAGTCTTTTCAATCTTTAGTTATAATTCTGGATAACAGCGGTACTCATGCACGAAGATTGATATGTTGAAAACCAAAGTTTTTGAAGTTAATTATGAAGAGAAAGTTAAAGATATGACGGATATTAATTCAGAGATTTCCTATTTAAAACCCGTACAACTGACTCCGGGTGTTCATAGAATAACGGCCAACAATTCCGGTCCCATGACAGGACCAGGAACCAACTGCTATATTGTGGGAACACACAAAATTGCTGTGATTGATCCGGGCCCGCTGTTAGACGAACACGTGAAGTGCGTCTTAGATAATTTTGGCGAACGAATTGAGTGGGTGATTGTGACCCATACCCATAGGGATCACTCCCCAGCTGCCGCAGAATTAGTAGCTCAAACCGGAGCGAAGATGGTTGGGAACGAGATAGCCAATGATGGTTTTCAAGATCCAACTTTTGAAAACGCCACACCCTTACTAAACGACGACACTATCGAAACTGATACCAGAGTTATACGGGCAATTTTAACCCCTGGCCATGTCTCAAATCACGTTTGTTTTCTAATAGAAGAAGACGGACTACTCATGACTGGAGACCATATGATGGAAGGCTCTACGGTGGTGATAGTGCCGCCAGCTGGAAGCATGAAAAAATATATCCATTCGTTGGAAAGGCTTCTCGCCTACGAGTTCAAATATGTTGCCCCAGGGCACGGTACTGTCATCGTAGAACCCAAGCGTGAGATAGAACGATTGATCGCTCACAGACTCGGAAGAGAATCCAAGTTAATAGATAAACTTGGCACGAGTGGGAGTAGCACAATAAGTAAATTGACTCCCCTTGTATACGATGACGTAGATCCAAGCCTGCACGAGTGGGCATCTTTATCTTTGCACGCTCACCTCATAAAGCTTCAGGAAGAAAAGTTTGTTCAAGAGAGAAACGGATACTGGCAGCTTCGACAAAAGGAAAACATTTAACAAGGGAGAGACCTGATATTGTGAAACGCTTAAAACTTAACAATGTTGAAATAGGCCGGATCGTCGAGTACAACGGGCCCTTCATGTCTATCTATGATTTTTTTCCTGACGCGACAGAGGAACTACTCGCTCCTCATCGAAATTGGCTAGAGCCTAATGCCCTTGAAGTAGGCACAGACATGATGCTCATGCCCATTCAAAGTTACGTTGTGCATACACCAACGGCTAAAATACTAGTAGATAGCTGTGTCGGCAATCATAAGTCAGTAAAGTGGTTCCCCCCTTGGGACCAAAAAGAAGACTCTAATTTCCTGACAGGACTGATGCAAGAAGGCACTCATCCCGATGAAATAGACTACGTTTTTTGCACACATCTTCATGTCGATCATAGTGGTTGGAACACTCAACTCTCAAATGGTAGATGGGTCCCTACCTTTAAGAATGCGAAATATATATTTTCGAAAACAGAGTGTGACCATGCTGAAAAACTTTATAACAAATATGGTGACCCGACTTTCATAGAGAATGTTTTGCCAATTATTGAAGCTGGCCAGGCGTTACTAGTAAAAGATGACTTTGAATTGGATAAGTTCGTTCGACTTGAACCAACGCCGGGTCATACCCCCGGACACTGTGCAGTCCGATTGTTTGATGGAAACAAGAGTGGAGTAATCTCCGGAGATTTAATTCACAGCCCTGTTCAATGCCAATTCCCACATTGGAATTTCAAATTTGATTTCGATAAAGAGCTTGCAGCTGAAACACGATTAAACTTCCTGCAGCAACATTACGAATCCGGAACCAGGATCCTTACTGCCCATTTCCCCTTACCCTCCACCGGAACTCTGAAAGCTAAGGGTGATGCTTTTCGATTTATCTACGACAAAGAATAAAATCAACTAACTATTTTTCAGACACAAATCGCAAAAAGTCGCTAGCCGCTTCTTTGGGCCTTTCGACCATGGGAATGTGGCCCATATCTGACATCAATATCCCCTCATGAGGTCCGCCCGTTTCTTTAAGTTTTTCAACAAGCACGCCTAAACCGTCTGGGTGTAAAATACGATCTTTGTCTCCCCACACGACCAGCACTTTACATGGAACCCTCGCAATACAGTCCTCCAATTTCAAAGGATTCTCATCTGTTATATCTTCACCACCTATCAGCCCAGCAAATAATTTACGATTTATGTCAGCTCTCTCTTTGGCTTTCTTAAAAAGATAGGTCCTGATAGCTTGCGGTGTTGGAGGAGGCGTCTCAAAACAAAGTTCGACTAAGCGATCAAATGCAGCCTCGGTTTCAATAATCAAGGGATTATCTCCAGACTCTATCAAAGCTATTCCTTCGGCATGGGTATCGGTCGTCACACCTGCGGGAGCTAACAACCAAACAGACTCAACATTTCCCCTCAGTTGCTCAGCTAATTTCGCGGCGAGATAACCTCCCATAGAGTTTCCCGCCAAATGTATTTCATTCAAGCCGAGCTTCTTAACAAAGCGCTCCAAAGTATCTATTTGTTCTGCCACTGAATATGTTTTAGCAGGAAGAAATGGGCTTTCTCCGAAACCGGGTAAATCGGGGATAATTAACTGATATTTCTCCACGAGGTGTGGCGCTATCGTTAACCAATTGGTTTTATCTGCGCCAAAACCATGCAACAGTAACAAAGGCTTTCCCGTGCCTCCAATAAAATAAGTGATCGGTTGTTCATTAACTAAAATAGTTTTCTTTGCCAGGCCCGCCCTTAACTGAACGAGTTTTATAGAAAAATTGAAAACCAATCCAGGTAAATAACGATAAACAGCAGCAAGAGCGACCAAACCCACGAAAAATAAAGCAATTAGATTACCAGCCATATCTCGATCCTCCAGAATGTCTAGCACCTACTTTACATCAAAACGCGAATTTGAATACATTGTAAGGTTATAATCTAGCATGAAACAAAAATCTGGGGGAATGAGCTGATGAAAAGACAATCGACACCTCGAAGTAAGGTAATGAGCGACAGCTACAGTATGCCAATCTTATCTGGACTTTATACCAAACCACCCTATCACTACCGGCAGATAAAGCAGATATTGGTCAACTTCACCACTGATAGTGAAGTACTAAGACAATTGACACCCGAACCAGTGATCCCAAACCCTGGCAATGACATGTTTTTACTTGTCTCGGAAATGTTCGGAGCTGGGTTCGGAAAATATTTAGAAGCTCACCTATTCTCTAGCGCTCGCTTTAAAAGAAAGCTGGTCAATTTTAGTCATTACCTCATTTTAGATAACGACGTCGCGACTTGTGGTGGCCGAGAAATTTGGGGTTGGCCAAAAAAGATTGGTCGCCTTACATTTGAAATGTGTGATGATGTGGTAAAAGCGACTGTTGAAAGAGGTAACATTAACCTTGTGACAGCAACCATGAGGCTAGAGGAATTCGGCAGTTCCAAGGATGTGGAAGGTACACCTGATTGGATTTGTCACAAAATCATACCTTCAGTCTCGAACAAGATGCCAGATGAAGTCAATCAACTGACCCTGACAACCTTGTCAAACATCTCAGTCAAAGAAGTTCATAAAGGGCCGGCCACCCTGGAGTTCGGTTCGTCGCCGTCCGACCGGTTATCAAATATTCCAATTTTAGAGATAAAAGGCGGCTTCTTCTATGAAAGCCAATTCACACTTGGTGACGGCAAAGTAGTGCACGATTATCTAAAGTAAAAAAGAAAAAATTTGAGGAGTCATCCATATGGAACTAGGATTAAACGGGAAAAGAGCGATTATCACAGGAGCTAGCAAGGGCATTGGCAAAGCCATAGCCCTTACCTTGGGGGGTGAAGGAGCAAATTTAGCAGTCTGCGCGAGAGGTAGTAACTCCTTGAAAGAAACTGTAAAAGATCTGGAGTCAAAGGGTATTACCGTTTATCCCCATACCTGCGACGTGGGCGACAAACAGTCTTTAGAAAGTTTTCTTAAGGAGTCCCAGGAACAACTAGGCGGTGTAGACATTTTAATCAACAACACTTCGGGATTCGGATTGACCGATGATGAACAGGGATGGGAAACGGGTTTTAATGTCGACATAATGGCCAGTGTGAGAGCTACTCAAACCGTAGTCCCTTGGATGGAATCGGCAGGAAGCGGAAATATAATCCATATTTCGTCCATCTCGGGGCTAGAGGCAGGTAGTCCACCGGCATATGCCGCAGTAAAAGCAGCATTGGTCAATCACGCTAAAACTATGGCACAAGAACTGGCTCCAAAGAATATTCGAGTCAATTGTGTTGCACCCGGGTCTATATGGGTTGAAGGGGGGTTCTGGAACATAGTCAAAGAAGGTAATCCTGAAATGTACGAGGGAGTCCTCAATAACATTCCTTTTGATCGGCTTGGTACCCCGGAAGAAGTCGCAAATGTAGTTACCTTTTTAGCTTCTGATCGTGCTAGTTGGGTATCTGGCTCAACGGTGGTGGTCGATGGAGTGCAGCACAAGGGCATTTTTTAAGAATTAGAAACCAGGAGAACTACTAAATTGAGAAAACTAAGGAACCGACAATGGCTGTTGAAGTCGCGACCAGAGGGTCAGGTAGCAACTCATAATTTTGGCTATCATGAAACCGAGATCGATCCACACCAAATAGACGATGGTAACTTTTTGATCGAAAATAAAGCCTTTCTATGCGCGCCAACTATGCGTAACTGGATGGATCCACCGTCAAAAAATCTATATCCCTCTATTTCGATAGGCACCCCAATTTTAGCACCCGCTGTCGGCAAGGTAGTAGAGTCGAACAATAAGCAATTTCCAATAGGAAGTCGAGTATCGACTCTATCCTCCTGGCAAGATTACGAACAAATTGATCCCACCGGTAGGCCAGTCAACTTTGTCGCAGAGGGGCTATCATCTGTGGAAAGTATCGGTAAATTTGGCCTCAATAGTCTTACTGGATATTTTGGGTTGACCAAAGTTGGTCTACCAAAAGCTGGTGAGACTGTTGTGATCTCCGCTGCTGCTGGAGCTACGGGTAGCCTAGCTGCCCAAGTCGCAAAAATCCTGGGTTGCAGAACAATCGGTATAGCAGGAGGCAGAGAAAAATGTACATGGCTATCAGAAGAAATTGGGTTAGACGGGGTGCTTGATTACAAAATCGATAAACTGAACGATGGATTTGATCACCTATGTCCGAATGGGATTGACGTCTACTTTGATAATGTGGGGGGTGCAATGCTCCGAACCGCAGTCAATCATATGGCTAAATTCGGTCGAATAATATTATGCGGTCAAATATCAACCTATGACAGCGATCAGGCCGCATCGGGACCAGAGGACATGATGCGGCTGATATATGGAAGCATCCGTATGGAAGGATTTTTGACGAGAAATTACACTGCCGAATTCCCCGAAGCTATAAAACAACTCCGAGAATGGGAAAAAGAAGGTATGCTTACACTGAAAGAGGATATCCGTGACGGCTTTGATAATTTGCCTAAGAGCTATCTTGATCTTTTCACCGGACAGAACAGAGGAACGTTGGTAGTTAATATTCGGCCAGACTAATCTAAAAAAGCGAATTTCTACCCGAATTAACCTGCACTTTGGATATTTTCCAAATTAGAATATGATGATACACGCTAGCTAGTTGTTACATTGAAACTAAAAATCAGGAGTAGCCAAGTTATGAAACAAAACGCATGGATTGCCGGGGTAGGCATGACAAATTTCACTAAACATGCCGATCGTACTCTGAAATCTTTGTCCATAGAGGCTATCAACGAGGCGCTAAAAGATGCCGATATGACAGCAAACCAGCTTGAGGCAGCTTATATGGCAACTGCGGGCACCGCGGTGACCGTGGGCCAAGTCATGGTTCCCGGACAGGCCGCGCTAAGGGAAATGAATATAGGAGGAATTCCGGTTGTTAACGTCGAAAACGCGTGCGCCTCCGCAGCGACTTCTTTTCAACAAGCGTGCACAATGGTCACTCATGGTGTGCATGATGTAGTGCTGGCAGTCGGCTTTGAGAAACTTTATTGCGAGGATAAAGCAAAAACCTTTTCAGTGTTTACTGGTGCTGTTGATTTCGAAAGCTTTGACACTGTTACGGAAAAAATTTACGGTCGAATCAAAGACGCTGGTATTGATGTCGATGGAGATGGTGCTGGCAACACACGCTCTTTGTTTATGGATATATACGCCGCTATGGCTGTCGAGCATATGAGAGACTATGGCAGTACTCGAGAGGACTTTGCGGCAGTGTCCGCAAAAACTTCATTTCACGGCAGTCTAAACCCAAAAGCGCAATATCAAGATGTCCTAACCACCCAGGATGTCTTAGCTACTCGTGAAATTAGCTACCCTCTTACCTTAGGTATGTGTTCCCCCATAGGCGACGGAGCGGCAGCGGCAGTGATTGTCTCCGAAAATTTTGCAAAGCGCATGAGCAAAAATCGTCTGGTTAAAGTAAGGGCCTCAGTACTTAATTCCGGTTGGGATTACGAAGACAATCAACCGGGGGTTACTGAAACAGTTGCAAACCAGGCCTATGACTTAGCCGAGGTGGGACCAGAAGAACTTGACGTAGTAGAACTACATGATGCCTCTGCACCCGCCGAGCTCATGTACTACGAGACTCTGGGATTATGTCCCAAAGGCGAAGGTGCATCTTTCATAAGAGAAGGACATAGCAAGTTAGGTGGAAAAACTCCCGTCAATCCATCAGGTGGTCTATTGCGAAAAGGCCATCCAGTAGGCGCTACAGGTTTAGCTCAGGTGCATGAGCTGGTTACCCAGCTAAGAGGGGAAGCAGGCAAGAGACAGGTTGACAATGCAAAAATAGGCCTCGCTGAAAACGGAGGTGGCTACATAGGGAAAGATGCTGCTGCTATGGTTATTTCCGTTCTAGAACGTTAAGAAATGGACCCAGAAGATAAAGAACTTATACTGGCGCACATAATTAATGCGAAAGTGCAAGACAGAGCTTCGCAAAAAGTCCTGACCTTTGTCAAAATTAACGATCGGGGTGATTTTCTGGACGAAAAACGAAGCTATGCCGAGCTCTGGACCAATGGTCATAAGGTAGCTCATCATCTTCTTGATGAAAAGATGGCACAAGGGGATAGTTTCGCAATCATCATGCAAAATCATCCCGAGTTCGTCGACACAATGGTTGGCTCCTCCATTATAGGCACCATCTTCGTGCCTATTGACCCCCGGACAAAAGGAAAAAAACTCGCTTTTATGCTGAACCATGCAGATTGTAGGGGAGCGGTCATTGGAGACTACGCGATGGATAATCTGAATGAAATCATTAGTGAGTGCCCCCGTTTAGAGTGGCTTTGGATAGTCGGCATCGACAATGAGAGTTCTCTACGTAAAAAAAACTTCTCCGAAATCCTTAAGTCTGGCTGCAATGAGATTGACATTCGAGTCTCAGAGCCTGAATTACCCATGCAAATGTTATATACCTCTGGAACCACAGGAGACCCAAAAGCAATACTATCCCCCTACGCTCGGTTCGGCTTTGTTGCCAGTCTTGGCGAAGCGCTGGGACTAACAAAAGATGATAGGCCTTACACAGGATTGTCCCTGACCCATGCAAATGCTCAACTCATCACTCTGGGTACTACTTTAGCTATGGGTCTTAATGGGGTGTTCAGTCAGAAATTTACCAAATCAAGGCTCTGGGATATTACCAGACACTATGACTGCACTATGTTTAACCTACTTGGCGGGATGACTACCGCAATTTACAGCGAGCCAGAGAGAGCAGACGATAAAAACAATCCAGTTCGATATGTATTAAGCGCTGGGATGCCCAAGAATATTTGGAATAGCTTTCAAGAACGTTTTGACTGTGAAATATTTGAGTTTTACGGCGCAGCCGAAGGAGGGATTACGTTAAATCCCCCCGGCGGACCTAGAGGCAGCATTGGGAAACCTCCCGTCTCGCTAGTGGGAAAAATAGTAGACGAAAATGACGATGAGGTTCCACCTAATAGTCCCGGTGAGATAGTTTTCCAGAATGAGGATGGGTCTTGTCCACCGGTAAGTTATTTTAAAAATCCTGAAGCCTCTGGAAAGAAAACAGACGGAGGGTGGCTAAGAATGGGCGACGTCGGATATAAAGACGCAGACGGATGGTACTACTTTTTATACCGTAAAGGTGGAGGCATCAGAAAAAACGGGGATTTTATTAATCCAGCCTTTGTTGAGAAAGAGTTAGCAGAGAACTCGCAAATAGATGACGTTTTTGTCTACGGTGTCACGAGCGCCAATGGTGTGCCAGGGGAAAAAGATGTCGTTGCTGCTGTTGTCCCAGTCTCCTTTGAAGATTTCCATCCCGACGAGGTTTTTCGAAGATGTAGAGATAATCTTGAATCGAATTTTGTACCAACTTATCTCCAGTTGCTGGAGGAAATTCCAAAAACAGCATCGGAGAAACCACAGGAACGATTCTTGTTGGAGAATTTCGAAGCTAAAAAGGGAAATATTTTCACTGAAAATCAGTAGTATTGATATATCTAAGAATTAAGATGAAACTCGGGGAATGATTACAAAAGCAGCTAGAGGGGGCTAAAAGTGACAAAGCATTTAACTTCAATAATTATTCTATTAATTTGTTTTACGATGCTCACCGACGTTTGGGCAGAAGATGATGAATCTATCGGAAAAAAAGCCTTCGAAAAAGCATGTGCTAGCTGCCATGGAGAAACACCAATCCCGAGAGCCATGAGTCGAGAGCAACTAGCTAAATTACCTCCGGAAAAAATTTATTCAGCACTAACAGAAGGCTTGATGTTGCTTCAGGCTTCGGCACTTAACAATTTAGAGCATAGGGCGGTCTCGCTTTACCTCTCGGATACGGAATGGGGCACTGTAGAGAAGGTAAAACCAGAAGATAAAGTCGTATTCTGTGAGAGAGAGCTTGCACTACCAGCAACAGCATTGGAAGAGCAACCAAGTTGGGTCGGCTGGGGCTTAGACTTAGATGCTACTCGTTATCAACCTCTAGAACACTCTCATTTAACTGAAGCTGATCTGGCCAACTTGGAGCTTAAGTGGGCTTTTGGTTTCGAGGGAGCAATCACCGTAACCGTTCAGCCTGCCGTTGTTGGAGAGGTAATATTCTTTGGCTCTCCAAACGGAGACCTATACGCGTTTAATCGTAAAACCGGATGTGCATATTGGAAGGCGGAGACCAAAGCCTATATTCGAGCGGCGATCATTGTAGCGCCCCGAGAAAATGGCCGACTGACAGTCTATGCGGGAGATAATGAGGCTTGGCTATACGCTTTTGATGCCCAAACCGGGGAAATGATTTGGGAAGCCCTTACCGACAATCACGATTATGCACGCATTACCTCGTCACCTGTCCTACACGAAGGTAATCTGTATTTTGGTCTAGCATCTTTTGAGGAACTCGCCGGTGGTTCCGCCACTTACGAGTGCTGTACTTTTAGAGGAAGTATTGTCTCTTATTCAGCAGAAACAGGAAAACTAAACTGGAAAAGCCATATTATTCAGGAAGAACCCAAGAAAACTAAAAAGATGACTACTGGAGTGCAATTATGGGGCCCTTCAGGAGCGGCAGTCTGGTCTCAGCCAACGATCGATCCTAAAGCAGGCGTGCTCTATGCTACCACAGGAGACTCCTACTCAGCGCCGGCAGCTGACACAAGTGACGCTATTGTAGCCATGGATTTAGAAACGGGAGAACACAAATGGTTTGTGCAAACAACCGCAGATGACGCTTTCACTACCGCATGTACAGCGCCAAATGCCGATCCAGTAGCAGTCGAGGAATGTGGTCCTGATGTAGACTTTGGCTCTAGCGCAATCATACGCGACCTACCAAATGGCAAGAGAGTACTACTTGCTGGACAAAAATCAGGCGTTTTGCATGCCTTAGACCCAGATGACAACGGGAAAATCCTGTGGCAAAAACGACTTTCACCTGGTGGTGTACTAGGTGGAATCGAATGGGGTTTTGTCGCAGATGATAAATATGCTTACGTCCCTATATCCGACGTCTGGGAAACTACCAGTATGCCCGGTCACGCTGGTGGCATTTATGCAGTTGATTTTTCCAACGGCAAGGAATTATGGAACACGCCAGCACCAACACCAGATTGTTTAGACATACCTGGCTGCAACGCAGGGCAACCAGCTGCTGCAACACTACTTGATGACGTGATCCTTTCTGCCTCAATGGATGGCCACATGCGAGCCTATAATAAAAAGTCTGGGGCTATTGTCTGGGATATTGATACAAAAGGGGAGTACCAAACCGTAAATGGAGTGAAAGCGCATGGAGGCTCAATTAAGGGTGCTGGTCCTACTGTCGTTGGTGGATGGGTCTATTTCTCCTCTGGCTACGGTTTATTCGGGATGCCAGGAAATGTGTTTCTTGCATACGGTCCGAAATAACTTCCTAAAAATTTTGATTAGAACGATTCATGATTAAAGAAACTAGTTACGAACTAGCGAAAGAAATCCCTAGTGGTTCTAAAATAGCTATCTTCAAAGATTCATCAGTTCCAATGACCCTAGGATTAAACATGATTAAATCTGGGATAACCGATCTTGAGATCGTAACTGTTCCAACTGGGGGCCTACTCGTAGACTTACTTATAGGAAGTGGGTGTGTAACCTCAGTTGAAACTTCAGGTGTATCCCTTGGAGAGGCCGGACCTGCCCCTTGTTTCACTGAGGCTATAAAAAATGGTTCAATTACGATAAAGGATTCCACTTGTCCTGCCATATACGCTGGATTACAGGCTAGCGAAAAGGGAAATCCCTTTATGCCCCTTCGAGGTCTATTAGGCTCGGATATCCTAACACATCGAAATGACATTAAAGAAATAGACAACCCTTTTTTACCCAAAGAAAAAATAGTCTGCCTCCCCACCATAAAACCAGACTTTGCTATTTTTCACGCACCTCTAGCAGATCGAGATGGTAATATTTATGTGGGTATTCGCCAGGAGCTAAGACTTTTAGCGCACGCCTCGGCTAATACTTTGGTCACAGTAGAGGAAGTGACTAACTTGAACCTCCTATCAGATCCTAAATTAGCACCAGGAACCATTCCCGCTTTTTACATTGGAGGTGTCGCCGTCGCCAAAGGAGGAGCAAAACCTCTAAACCTACCCCATCACTACGATAGCGATTTTCAGCAAATCGCCCGCTATGCCAAACTAGCCAAATCAGAAGAAGGCATTTCTGAATGGATCACACAAAACTTAATAGAGAATAATGATGCGAACTGAAAATGAGAGCGCCTCCCTATTATGAAATTCAATAGCCAAGAATTTTTAATCCATACCATTGCTACACTCATACAACCTTCGAATACTATAGCGGTTGGTGTTTTGTCTCCAATCCCTGGCTCTGCTGCTTTATTGTCCCAACAGTTGTCCAAGCAAACAAAAAAAAAAGTCTTCATCCTAGGAAGTAGTAATCCTAAATTTAAAACAAATCACGGAGTAGAAATTTTTGACCTTGCGGGACAAGGTCGGATAGATAGCTTTTTTTTAAGTGGAGGCCAAATTGATGGTATCGCCAATATTAATCTGACAGGTATTGGACCATATCCAAAACAACATACCAGATGGTCTGGGGCGTTCGGTTCAGCTTACTTATACTTTTTAATCCCTCAAGTAATCCTATTTAGAGAAAAACATAACCGCGAAGTTTTAGTTGAATCGGTTGATTTCATAAGTGCACCAGGCTCTAGCCCTAAAGATACCTATAGAACCGGAGGGCCTACTCATCTAGTCACAAATTTATGTGTCTTCGACTTTAACAGGGAAGAAAAGCAGTTTTATTTACGGAGTATCCATCCCAAACACTCTCTGGAAGAAGTATTGGACAATACTGGCTTTAATTTTAGGTACTCTCCTAATCCGGCTATCACTAGGGGTCCATCGGACGCGGTCTTAGAGATTTTGAGAACAGAGGTTTCCGAGGAAATCTCTGAAATTTATCCGGAGTTCGCCAAGAAAATTTGGTCCTAGGCGATGAAAATTCCATTTATAACGCCCTTAATACCTCGCCTAAACTTTCCTTTGCATCACCAAACAACATCCTAGTGTTGTCCTTGAAAAAAAGTGGGTTATCCACGCCAGCATATCCACTGGCCATGCTTCTTTTCAGAACCACAACATTAGTTGCTTTCCATACTTCCAAAACTGGCATACCTGCAATGGGGCTATCGGGCTCTGTTTGCGCCGAAGGGTTTACGATGTCATTCGCTCCTATCACCAACACAACATCGGTATTGGAAAAGTCTTCATTAATTTCATCCATTTCCAGAACAATATCGTAGGGCACCCTAGATTCGGCCAATAACACATTCATATGGCCCGGCATCCGTCCCGCAACGGGATGAATTGCAAATCGAACATTTTTATTAGAGTCCCTCAGTCGCTTTGTAATCTCATTGACCACACTTTGCGCTTGAGCTACTGCCATTCCATACCCTGGCACAATAATCACGCTATCAGCATTTTTGAGAGATTCAGCGGTATCCGTCGCTGACTGCCCTATAGCTTCTCCCTCATAAATGGCCGCTCCACCAGCAGAGCCTGTTCCAAAGCCCCCTGCGATCACCGCCAAAAATTTTCTATTCATAGCTTTACACATGATATAACTTAGAATAGCTCCACTCGAACCGACCAAGGCTCCCGTCACAATCAGAAGATCGTTAGACAACATAAACCCTGTGGCGGCGGCTGCCCAACCCGAATAGCTATTTAACATGGACACGACCACTGGCATATCTGCGCCTCCAATAGCCATTACCATATGCACTCCGAAGAGAAAGGCGATAAGGGTCATCACTATCAGAAGTATGGTCCCGTTGTCGACATTGGTAGCATCAATAAAGTACCCACCTAAAATTACGCAAAGCACACCAAGAACAAGGTTACACCAATGCCTCCCTGGAATCAGGACCGGCTTACCATCTATTACGCCTTTAAGCTTTCCAAAGGCGACCACAGAGCCGGTGAAGGTGACACCACCGATCAAAACGCCGAGGTAAATCTCAACATCATGTATCGTTTTCTCCACGCCAGTAAAGTCAACCCCCTCAAGATAACTCGCGAAGCCAATAAAGACTGCTGCTAGGCCGACAAAACTGTGCAAAATCGCCACCAATTCTGGCATTTCAGTCATTTGGACTCGTCTAGCTAGGAAAGTTCCTATACCGCCACCTATCAACATAACGACAATTAATAAACCGTAAGCTGTCACTTCGCCGCTCGCTACAGTCGCTATTATTGCTACTGTCATTCCTATAATTCCGTAAAAATTTCCTCGGCGAGAGGTTTCGGGATGACTGAGGCCAGACAAACTCAAAATGAAAAAAATAGCTGCAATTATGTAACTCGCTGTAAGAATACCTGAACCCATACGTTTATCCTTTTTACTTTCTGAACATTTCGAGCATACGGCGGGTGACCAAAAAGCCGCCAGCGATATTTATTGTAGCAATCAGAACCGATACTGAGGCTAAGATAATGGTTATGGTGGAGCTAGAGGAAATCTGCAAAATTGCTCCAATTATTATGATCCCTGATATCGCATTGGTGACACTCATCAGTGGGGTATGTAATGCTGGGGTAACATTCCAAATCACTTGATATCCAACAAAGCACGCCAACACGAAAACAGTAAGATGAGACATAAAGGCCTCTGGCGCCACTCTTCCTATAACCCATAATGCGAGCGCCCCTAAAAAAAGTATGATTAGCTGCGCCCAAGGATTACGAGGCTGCTCTTTCGGCACCACTACAGGGGCTTCAATTTTTTTCTTTGGGGCTGCAGATAACTTTGGCGGAGGAGCTGGCCAGATAATTTCTCCCTTGTGGACGACGGTAGACCCGCGCACCACTTCATCTTCGAAATTAAATTGAAGCTGACCTTCTTTTTCCGGTGTCATATCTGAAATCAAATGCCTCAGGTTAGTAGCAAAAAGCTGACTGGACTGGGTTGCTAACCGACTAGGTAAATCCGTAAAACCGATAATTGTCACCCCCTTCGATTTGCAGATCTCACCGGGTTTGGTCAATTCACAATTACCACCTTGCTCGGCCGCTAAATCAACAATAACACTACCGTCTCTCATCGAATGAACCATTTCCTCTGTTATCAGCTTGGGAGCTGGTTTACCCGGAATTAAGGCCGTCGTTACAATGATATCTACGTCTCTTGCCTGCTCAGCAAAAAGTTCCATTTCTGCTTTTATAAATTCTTCACTCATCACCTTCGCATAACCGCCAGCACCGCCACCCTCCTCCTCGAAATCGAGCATCAAAAATTCTGCGTCCATGCTTTCAACTTGTTCCTTCACTTCTGGACGAGTATCGAACGCCCGTACTATAGCGCCCATGCTTTTCGCGGCTCCGATAGCTGCCAAACCAGCCACTCCAGCTCCTATTATCAAGACTTTCGCAGGAGGTATCTTCCCAGCTGCTGTAATTTGACCAGTAAAAAACCGACCGAATTGCCCGGCCGCTTCTACTATGGCTCGATAACCCCCGATATTCGCCATTGAACTCAAAGCATCCATTTTCTGAGCCCTGGATATTCTCGGTACGCAATCCATGGCAATCAAATTAATCTTTCTAACTTCGGCAACTTTTAACATGTCCCCATTCTGAGCTGGCCAGAGAAACGAAATGAGCGTTTGACCCTCACTGAGAAGCTCTATTTCCTCTCTATTTAAAGCGCTGTTGAAACCGGGTCCCCTAACTTTTAATATGACATCAGCTTCCTGCCAAGAAGAAACACTGGTAGGAACTATTGAAGCACCTGCATCAATAAATGAAATATCGCTGAAATTTGCCGCTTTACCAGCCTCTTCCTCAATAGATATTTCATAACCAAGTTTCTTGAGCTCGCGTACGACACTAGGAGTAGTAGCTACCCTGTTTTCACCTTCGTACGACTCCCTAGGGACAAAAATTCTCATATTAGACCTCTTCCAGGATAAGGTTCTTGAATTGTTCGAAAAAAAGCGGTTTCACAACTTTTCCAAACTCTTTTTAGGATGCATATTTTCACTTGCAAGTAGATATTACGCGGGAAAAATGCTGTAGGTTTCAATTAGCGTAATATTATCCTATCCTTACCCTACATCAAAGTATTGAGCAATTGAAAAAGGGGCCTTTTGCTATGGAAATACACGCGGACAATATTTTTCAAAATGAGGATCAATTACGTGCTTTCGTCGGCTCGCCTGCTGATTTAGCGGTTGCAAAAGCAATAGACCACCTAGATAAATACTGTCTGGCTTTCATACACCGCAGCCCCTTCGTTTTGGTAGGAACCGCCTCAAAAGACGGCAAAACCGACGTATCTCCTAGAGGGGACGCTGCTGGCTTTGTTCATGTGATTGATGAGAACACCCTTTTTATACCTGAGAGACCCGGAAATAAACGAGTTGACACTCTTTCAAATTTAATTGAAAACCCAAGCGTAGGGCTACTCTTTCTCGTTCCGGGTTTTGATGATTGTCTCCGAGTAAATGGGAAAGCCAAGGTTATAAGAGACCAGAGACTACTAGAGCAATGTGCTGTAAACGAAAAGATTCCCCAACTTGGTATACTGATTGAGGTTGAAGGGGCCATGCTCCATTGCGCAAAGGCAATTAGACGTTCAAAGTTGTGGGAACCGGAGAGTCAGCACGACCGGAAACAGTTGCCCTCTATTGGGAAAATGATTCTTGAACAAACTTCAGATGGTAGACAAATAGAACCAGAAACCATCGCAGAGGTAGACAATTGGGTAGAGGATGACTACAGGAACAAACTGTACTAACTCCGTTTATCTTGCACCTATAACATCCGGTACCGGGCAACCTGCCTCTTCGCACTCTTTTTGGTACAGGGATAAAATACTCGAAGCATCGACGATGCTTTCGACCTCCCCTTCTCTATCCAGGTTCAAGTTAGCGCCTCGGATCGCAAACCAAATATCGGTAGGACCACTGGAGTCGGTCACGTCCGTTGTTAGGGTATGGATAGAACCAGCCGGCTCATACAAATAAGAAAAAGCGCGATTGACCGTATTCGGATACTCTAAATATTTCCATGCTCCACTAAAAGTAACAGCATATACCTCTCCAGTATGCTTATGCTGAGGAACGGTCACACCATGGTCAAATATCGTCCGAACCACCCAGAGTCCTCCTTCTATATCAATCTGTAGTAGTTGAAACTTAATGCCATCGGCGAACTTAGCCCAAGGAAGTTCTTCTGCCCCTCTGTGATGGGCCTCAGGAATCGCTGGAATAGCTATATTTATCGGGTTAACCGCCATAATCTCCCTCCAACTGCATTTTGGAATTATAGAAGAATCAAATTTAACATAGAATATAGACAAAATTTAGCCAAAAAAAAATTTTTTCTGCCCTAAATTCAAGAGAGGTTGATCTTAGAGAATGTATTACGGCAAAATAAAAAGCATGTCGCAGACAGGGGTAATTAGATGGAAATGAGGGAGCAATCAGCTCTAACGGAAAAATTACTGAGACACATTGATAAGGGGACTACAGACCTTGCTTCGTCGCCTTACAAGCAACCAGTTCTTGAATATACCTGTCCTGAAATTGCCCAACTAGAAAAAACACTATTTTTCCGATCGAAACCTTTATGTGTTGGAGCCAGTCCTATCATCAAGGAATCGAACTCCTACGTTACTCACGACCTAACAGGAAAACCGATTATTTTGACTCGCAATGAGCAGGGAAAATTTCAGGCTTTTCTAAACGTTTGCCGACACAGAGGGGCAAGAGTTGCAGAAGGTAGTGGAAAGCGAAACAGCTTTATATGTCCCTATCACGCCTGGACATATGGGATGAATGGAAAGCTAATCTCCAGGCCCGAGGAAGAGTGTTTCTCAAAAAGCAAAAAAAATGCCGCTTCCCTAAGAACCTTACCTTCTGTAGAAAGAGACGGTCTGTTATGGATAATTCCAGATCCGACGGAGTCCCTTATTGATTTAGAGGAACCATTAGGTGCTCTGGGAAACGAGCTATCCTCCTATAACTTCGAGAATTTTCATCATTATGAAACTCGAGTTTTACGGCCTAAGATTAATTGGAAACTGTCTATTGACACTTTTTTAGAGTCTTATCATTTTAGCGTCCTACACAAAAACTCCATAAACCCCATTTTCTATCGAAGCCAAACTTTTGATAAATATGGTCTCAATTTTCGACTGGTCTCCCCTCGCAAAACCATCGGCGAATTAAAAAACTCAAGTCCAGCTTCACTCGATCTTTTACCTCATATTGTAGGAATCTATTTTCTTTTTCCGAATAGCTTTGTAATCTGGCAGTTAGACCATCTTGAATTATGGGAAATCTATCCGTCTGTGAACACGCCGGGTGAGTCGGTGGCACAAATGTCGTTTTTTACTCCTGAGCCCGTCAGATCTAAACAGGAGAAAGAACATTGGGAGAAAAACCTTGACTTGGTTATGCATGTTGTCGAAAACGAAGATTTTCCTCTCGGTGAGGGCATCCAAAGCGGGTTCAGCAGCCAAGCACAAGACTATTTATCTTTCGGAACCAGCGAGCCGGCGCTGTCTTATTTCCACAACAGCATTACCGCAGCATTAGGTTTACCCAAAGCCGCTGATTAAGCCTCCCCGTCTGAAACTTTTTTGGCATATTCTTCCATAGTCAAAGTCTCACCTGAAGATTCAACCATTTTTCTATCCGATGGTGTTAATACCTCTTTCAGCTCTTCAATCTTCTTCCACGCGGCTATTGGAGCTCTACCATCCGTCCTTGGTATATATTTTGAAGAAGCGATCTTTTTATATGTCGGTATATAACGAGGACAGTTAATCCAGGTCTTTTCAATTGCGACTCTAACAATCAGGTTAGCACCAGGAAACTCCTCCAGAAGAGGATCACTTTGATTTACTGTAGCTTTCCCTTGAATACGCATTCTATGTGGGGTCTCAAAATCTATCAGTAGCAAGCCCACTTGATTAGTCGCAGAAATATTACCCATCGACAGGAACATTCCATTTCCATCATAGCTAGGAAAAACAACGGTCTTTTCATCAATCGCTTTTAGAAAACCGGCTGCGCCTCCCTTGAAAGAAACCGTTGGTCGCCCTTCCTTATCCACGGTGGAAAGAAAAAACATCTCTCTGGATTCTAGAAACGCTCGATCGCGTTCTTCGAGAGTAGACTTTACAATCATATTAACTAACTTATCGGCAAGTTTTTCAGTGCCAAAGTCGCTTTGTAATTTTCTCTGTTCTTGGCTATACATGGTCTAAGTCCTCCCCTATATAAACACTGGTCTTCAATCTAGGCCTCTAAGTTAATTGTCCAAAAAATGCTCTAATATCTTTTATAAGTTGTTCCGGCTCTTCCAAAGCAGCAAAATGACCGCCAGAGCTCATCTCATTCCAATGGCAGATATTATAATGTTCTTCTGCCCATTCCTTCTTGGGTATAGGAATATCTTTAAAGAGAGCAACGCCTGTCGGGGTTCTGATATACTCTTTCGGCGGACCGAAGGTTCCAGCTAACAGAGATTCCCGGTATAACCTTATAGCTGTCGGCATTGATTGGGTCACCCAATAAATCATAATGTTTGTGATAAGTTCATCTTTAGTGAAACGTGTCTCTAAATCCCCCTCATGATCGCTCCACATATAAAAACACTGAATAATCCAGGCAGCCAGTCCGAGCGGCGAATCATTCAATCCAAAAGCCAGCTGGTCAGGCTTTAAGGATTGAATTACCGCGTAACCTTTCTGTTCTCGATAATATTCTATCGAAACAGCGGACCGTCCAGTGACTACTCCTTGCAATTTCGCCTCTGCGGGATCATCGGTCGACCTGGTGGTGCAGCTATTAAGATGCAACCCTACCGCCGAGTCACTTTGAAGTGCCATGTACGGGCTGACTAAACCGCCCCAATCCCCTCCTTGCAATCCGAAATGTTTGATTTCGAGCAACTGTAACAATTGAAGCTGTCTTTCCGCAATTTTTACTACATCACAAGGTTGATCGTAAACAGGTTTTGACCAAGCATAACCCGCTAGTGAGGGGCAGAGCACATCAAAAGCTTCAGAAATTTGACCCCCAAACTTCTCGGGATGCACCAGAGGTTCAAGGACTTTGTGGAACTCAAAAAAAGAGCCCGGCCACCCGTGGGTCATCACTAAAGTCAGTGCGTTTGGATTGAGGCTTTTTTTGTGTACAAAATGTAGATCGACCCCCTCTATGCTAGCAATATACTGTGGCATAAGCTTATTCAAATATTTTTCTTGTGCCCTCCAATCATATTCCTCTAGCCAATAAGCTAAGAACTCCCGCATGTACGAACTGCTCGTTCCATTGTTCCAGCCAACATCATTTAATTGGGGAGAAAATCGAGAGCTCTGAAGACGTGATTTTAAATCTTTTAATGTTTCATCTGAAACGTCTATACTGAATGCGCGTACTGACATATTTGGCGACCATAATTATTCTATATAGACATTATAGCTGGACTCTGATAGCAAACAAATTAATCGAGGAGTAACCGTGATGACAGTCGACACAGACGTATTCGAAATATTACACACTATGAGGGCTATGCGTAAATTAAAAAAAGATCCTGTTCCCAGGGAAATGATCAACAAAATTTTGGATGCTGGCATTAGGGCACCTAGTGGTCAAAATACTCAACCTTGGGCGTTCCTTGTTATTGAGGATGAAGAAGGTAAAAATTTCTTTGGAGAGAGATATAATTATTGGCTTAAAGAAAGATTTGGAGAACGCTTAAAAAAAACAGCGGACAACAAGGAAGGCAGAAGCATAGACGCTGCGGTGCACCTTGCAGAGAATATGCACACCGCGCCAGTTCTTCTAATGGTGATGGGGCTTAGAGATTGGCCATTTAAGGTACCTAAGGATGAGCGAGTAGGGCTTGCTCCTCCGTCTTATGGCTCAGTCTATCCTTGCGTACAAAATATCTTGATAGCGTGTAGAGCTCTTGGACTTGGCGCCAGCCTAACAACTATGCATCAAATGTTCGAAGAAGAAATTCATGACTACTATGAAATCCCAAAGGCTTATGGAATAGTATCAGTGATTCCGGTTGGCTTCCCGACAGGAAATTTCGGGCCTGTAACCAGAGAACCAATATCTAAAAAAACCCATTATGGAAAATGGGGCTTCACCAAATAGAGGGCCTTATTGTGAGTAAAGAAAAAAAAGAACGTGGCATGGAACTAGTAGAAAAACTTTGCGGGAACAAGGACGCGCTAAACGGCATGCCGGAGCGTTTTAGAGAATACACTCTAGAGCATTTATTCGGAGACGTTTGGCAAAACGATGATCTCGCCTTGGAAGAACGCTCCTTAGTAACCTGCGCGATATTAACAGCACTTGGAAGAGAGAAAGAGCAAGCCTTTCATTTTGCAGCCGCCAAACGCCTGGGAATCCCGCGCGAAAAGTTACTTGAAATTGCAGTCCACTGTGCACATTACTCCGGTTGGCCCACCGCCGTAGGTGCGATTAGAACTCTAAATCAGGTTTGGCCCGAGGAAAGCTAAGGAAGCATACCGGATTTTAGTGGAAGTGCTTCGTCACGCACCCATTCGCTCATGGAGCCATCATAAACTGCCACTGAATTTTGTCCACAGAGATTTAAAGCTAGACATAAGACAGTAGCAGAAATCCCACCGCCGCAATAGGTTATGACTCTATCAGCTTTAAGTGCTCCGGAGGGCTCAAACTTCTCAGCCAACTCCTGTCTCTTTCTGAACACTCCTGTTCTACTATCCAGGACATCCGCATAATACACGTTCCAACTGCCGGGGAGATGGCCTGCTCTGCCATATTGATTCTTCTCTCCGGAATAGACGGCAGGCGACAGTGCATTCAGCGTCAAGGGCTCACCCTTTTGCACCGCTCGAAACATAGCTTTCTTTCCAACCCACATCCTTTTATTAAACTCACCAGTAATGCGTCCTTTGGGATACTCACATTGGCTAGAACTCGTCGCACGACCCTCTATTTTCCATTTGTCCCAACCTCCATCCAACACAGCTACATTGGTTAAACCTATTGAACGTAGCATCCACCAGACTCGAGTTGACCACATAGGCGATCCGACATTATACAAGACCACTGTAGATGAATCGTCGATTCCACTTTGTTCAAGATTGACCACCAACGTACCTGTTGACGGCATCATAAAGCTTGTCTCGCATTTTTTTTTAGATAAGTCATTCAGTAAATCCAAATAACCGGCACCGGGAATGTGATTGTCCTTCCAGTATTCTAAACCGCTTAATGCTTCATAACCGTATCCGTTTGGATTCGAACTGAGAGTCACTGAGGTGTCAAATACACGAAGGTCGTCAGCCTCCAAATTGTTTTCCAACCATTCGGTCGAAACCAGAGGCCTTTTGAGGAAAATACTCATTTTTAAGAAATTAGTAATTTATAAACCATCTACAAAAGTTTCCAGTTCCTTGTTAAAGCGCTCAACATCCTCCACGAAAGGGGCATGACCCACGCCATTAAACCACGAGAGAGAAGCGTTTTTTGAGTTAGAGGATATAACCTCTGCCATGGCAGGAAGAACAATGGTGTCCTCTCTCCCTTGCGAAATTAGAATCGGACAACTCATTTGTCTTAGGACCGGGGAATTATCGATGTCTCGACTTACTAAAGCCAACCTTACATCTGGTCTTACCTCACGATTATAACTAAGCGCACCTTGAAAGTCAGATTCTGAAATCGACTTATAAAAGCACCCCCTCAAAAACTTTTCGATTGCACTGGCGTGGATTGACTCATCTTCTGAAGTTGCTGCCTCAAAATGATCCAGGATGCCTGAACCTAGGAATGTGCCCATCGCCGGCTCGGTCAAATTGGTTGCAGCGCAAACAAAATTAACGCCGCCTAAGTTCTCATCCCCATACTTCTTAACGTAATCAGTGATAACGATGCCCCCATAGGACCATCCGACTAGAACTGGTTTTATCAAAGCAAGTTCATCAATAACTGAATGTACATCATCAGCCCACAGGGAATAGTCGTTATAAAAGGCATCACCCGTAGGCATCTCAGAGCCTCCATGGCCCCGCAGGTCAAAAGCCACCATGCGGAACCTTTGGAGCTTTTGATCCTGGTACTGTTTGTGCCAACACAAGTGAGACTGGGACCAGCCGTGTATGAATAAGATGGGTTGTCCTTCAAGGTTTCCCCACTCTTCTACCTGTAGGGTTAAACCACCACCCCCATTAATTTTGTATTCTACCAATGTTCCCCCCTGCTCTACCGCTCATATCCGCCACGAATTCGTGTTTTATGTTAATACAAAAACCCCAAAATGCCTCACCTATTATTAAAAAGACAAAGAAACGAGTGAGGCCATAGACAGCAAAAAGTCGGATTGCAGGAATTTTCAGTCAACATCAATTTTTATAGTTCTCGCTAAGCTTTCGGCTTTCTTAGGCACCTCAAGACACAAGACTCCAAACTTACTTACCGCAGTGATTTTTCCGTTATCGACTGACTTTAGCCGGAAACTTCTTTGAAATTTTCCGTAAGAATTTTCAGCTAAACGAACACTTTCACCTGCCTCATGGAGATCCGTGTTCCGCTTTTCTCCTGAGACCGTTAGCATATCTCCTTTGACCTCAGCATTTACAGATTTAGGATCCACACCGGGTAACTCTAACTGAATCTTGAACCTATCTTTCTGCTCTACTATATCGACACCTGGGAGCCAATCGTTGGCCTGTTCTGAACCATTTCTTCTATAACTGGGTCCAAAAATACTATCGTTTAGTCGATCAAAACCCTGAAAGGGATCTCTTATAGTTAAGTACATTGTTATTCTCCATTAATTATCTTCTATCCCGTATATAGGTTCGGAAAAGAAAAAAACAAGTAGGATTTTTATGTTTAACTACTTTGATACTATGCAGACCTTACGTCCCAGCCATCTTTTCTCTTAACGCTGCTGTCGCATCAATATCTAACTTTAAATCCTGGTTCTTCCCACTCTCTGAAAGCACTACCCCATAGACTGCCTTTGCCCTCTCCTTTGTTTCCCACCTTTCATGCACATCTCTCAATACCCTTTCAGGATCACGGGTCAGCGGATTACCATATCCTCCTCCCCCAGCGTCAATACCTTGGACCCACTCACCAGGCTGTAACTGACACTCCACCACTCCTGGTAATTTTTCCTTAGTGCCATCTGCGGAAACTTTGTAAGTTTGCGCAGGAGGACCCGCATGACCACCCTGCACGCCTTGAGGTGGATTCACATGTGCATCGCACATGGTGACCACAGTCATAGGATCAAACCGTGGCCCATACATTACGTCCCCGCCAGGGGCTCCACGAAACTCGCCCGCGCCTCCCCCTCCTTCGACGACCCTTAAGTGCTTAATCAATATTGGATGCTTTGATTCCTCCACTTCCACCGAACCTCGATACATTAGTCCAGCAGCTACGGGCAGCCCGTAATTTAGCCATCCATCGCTCGTTGGTGTTCCTGGCCCACCGTTCACCAAAACCCACTCCTGATTAATGTAGGGCGAACCGCCGAACCTTTTATCATTTCCCGAAATCACCGCTGCGCCTACACCCATCCCCATTGCCCCTTCTGCCAGTCCATATCCTTTTCCGAACTGAGCAAAGGCAGTTTGAGTCGCATTTACAATTCTATCTCCTATGTTAGTGGTCGCCATAGAACAGCTTAACGGGAATTCTGGAATTCCAGTGACACATCCTTCCCTGAGTTTAACGTTAACCCGAGCGAAGCTACCTGCGTTATGAGGCACTTCAGAATCAATACAATTAAAAACCCCGCACATCGCATTGCTTATTGCACAGGCAACCGACTCATTAAGGCCAAAAGGCTTGTTATCTTCGTTTTCAGTCAGGTCGACTTCGATTGTCGCCTCTTCTGGATCGACCTCCACACTTACTTTAATGGGCAAGCCATTAGGCAATGTTGGCTCCATCGGGTCATATGTTGTAGTATTCGTAACCTTACCCGCTGGCAACTCTTTTATAGCCTCTATCATTCTTCTCTCTGAATAAGCAAACCAATCTTCGATAAATTGTTTAATCGTATCTTTACCGTATCTCTCTACTAGCCCGACGAGGCGTCTTTCTCCGATTCTGGCAGCTCCCACAGTCGCTAGATAATCACCATACCATTGTTCCGGCACCCTTATTCTTCTTCGGCACATCCGAATAATATCATCCACGTCTTGATAGTCTTTTTGTACTCGCACACAAGGAAACACTAAAGCCCCCTCCTCGTACACATCCTTGGCATAAGCATGATAAGTACTAGGAATGGAATTACCACAATCTGCTTGGTGGGCTTTCGCGCAAGCTGTAAAAAGATGTTCACCATCTATGAATACTGGAACGAGATACATATGGTCTGCGGAATGCGTATTACCCATATAGGGATCGTTATGTAGGAACGCGTCCCCTGGTGCTAAATTTTTATGTGTGTCGCACATTGATTGGGTCTGCAAACTACTTCCAAAAATATGAACCGGTACACCTTCACCAGGAGCCAACAACCGGTTATCCGCCGTCACTATAGAACAAGAAAAATCTCGGACCACTGCTAGCACAGCAGATCTAGCAGTTCTCAGTAATGTGTTGGTCATTTCACCAACTATTGCATTAAGCCTATTTCCCAGAACCGCCATCAAGACAGGATCTGTTTCGTAAAGATATTTTTTGCTCTCTGTTGACGACATTGGTTAGTCTCTCTTTTTTGTTAGATTTTCTTCAAGTTTAGACACTCTAACAAAATTTCAGAAAACCTTTAACAAGGGTGGTAAATTAACTAAATATTTGTAAAAAAGGAGATTATTCTGGTGATTGAACTTTATACCGACTCTACACCCAATGGTTGGAAAGTCTCAGTAATGCTCGAAGAAATTGAACTAAAATACCAATGCAAACATGTGGATATATTGAAGGGAGATCAGAAGGAGGAGTGGTTTCTAAAAATATGTCCCAACGGCAGAATTCCGGCAATAATTGATACAGAAAATAACGATCTGGCGATTTTTGAGTCGGGTGCAATACTATTGTATTTAGGCGAAAAAACCGGAAAGCTTTTACCGCAAGAAAGCCGTGCAAAATCCCAAGTTGTTCAATGGTTAATGTTTCAAATGGGTGGGATTGGGCCGATGATGGGTCAATCCAACGTGTTTTTCAGATATTTTCCAGAGAAACTTCCGGCCGTCATTCAACGATACCAAAATGAATGCCGAAGACTTTTTGAAGTGTTAGACAGACAATTAGAGAATCGTGATTATTTATGCGGGGAATACTCGATTGCGGACATAGCAAACTGGTGCTGGGTGAGAATCCACCAGTGGGGAGGAAGTGACATTTCGTCGCTAGACAATCTTCTTGGGTGGATTAACCGAATGGAACAAAAACCCGCTTGTAAAAAAGGTGTTTGCGTTCCGCACGAGATAGATTTCTCAGAACTTGAGAGAGACCTCACAAACAATGACAGCGCTGTAAGAGGATTGGTTACCCAATAAAAAGAATTACAACTGTTCCCTTAGGCGTTGAATTCGTTTGTCTAGAGGCGGATGGCTGGAGAGCAACTGTCCAATGCCTCCGGCGATCCCGAAGGCATCGACACTATCAGGCAAAGACTCGTGTACAGGAGACACTTTTAATTTCTCCAGAGCTGATATCATGTTATCCACACCAGCTAACTTGCCGCCTCCAGAATCAGCCCTAAATTCCCGATACCGGCTAAACCACATCACTACCATAGCAGCTAGAAATCCTAAAACTGATTGAGCAATATAGTACCCTATGAAGTAACCCATTCCGCGTCTACCCTTATCCAGTGCTGCGGCCAGTATATGGGCAAAAATCATAACAAATGTGTTCATCACGCCTTGAAGAAGAGTAAGCGTCACCATATCTCCATTTGCCACGTGACTTATTTCATGGGCCATGACAGCTTCAACTTCGTTAGCCTCCATATGATTTAAGAGACCTGTACTAACGGCTACTAGAGAGCTATTCTTATTAGCCCCGGTAGCAAAAGCGTTTGGGCTAGCGGATTCAAAAATAGCCACATCTGGCATCCCTATTCCTGCTTTGCGAGCCTGCTTTTCAACCATTTCTATTAACCAGCGCTCAACTTCATTTTTAGGTTTAGTGATTACCGAGGCTCCAACACTCCGCAAGGCCATCGATTTGGACATCATCAGCGAAATGAACGCGCCACCCATTCCGAAAAGCGAAGTTATCAAAACCAAACCCAACATATCGCCGCCCTGCCCAATGCCAAGGACATTGAGCACCATTGACAATACCAACACAACGCCAGCATTAGTCAGCAGAAATAATCCTATTCTCATCTACTCACGCTCCTTATACTAATTAAGTATCGATTGCTCGTTATTTTATCCGACACTCCTCTTTTCAGAAACTGGCATCGATACTTCTACTCTGGTACCAGTCTCCGGCGAGCTATCAAATTCAATAAACCATCCAAACCTATCAGTAATTCGCCTCACTAAATTCAATCCTATTCCATTCCCTTGAGCGTGCCTTGGGTTGAACTGTGGCCTTAAGACATCATCAAGACGCTGTTGGGTCATCCCTTTCCCACTATCTTGGATGACTACCGTTTTTTCATCCACCTCGATAGATACCAACCCCCGATCAGTGTACGCGCAAGCATTGCGCATTAAATTACCAATCACTATTGATACTATTTTAGTCGAACTGAATACTCTTAAGGAAGCGTGCTCTTGGTAACGTAAATCTAAGCCCTTGTCCTCAAAAATCAAGCGACAAGAGGACATTTCTTCTTTTACAACTTGATTTACATCTACCATCTCTTTGATCATAGCGCCTTCATATTCTCTAGCTAGATGTAAAAGCACCTCTGTGAGCTCTTCCATATCACTTGCGGCACGACTGATTCTTTCCACATAGACCTGAGTTTCCGAATCTAGGCTCTCCTGTTTTTTCAACGTGGAAGACGCCATTTTTATTACTGTGAGAGGGCTTCGCAACTCGTGACTGGCTTCTCTGGTGAAAGTTCGTTCTCTCTCTATTGATTGTTCTACTTTCTCTAAGAGCTCAGTTAAGGCACTGGCTAGTGACTCTATTTCGGAATCTAATCTTTGCTGTTTAAATTCGTTAAGAAATTGTTCTACACGGGGCCTCTCCAAATCGATATTTTGCACGCTGCGAGCTAATTGAATAACTGGAGACACTGCCCGATGGATCAGAACGTAAGACACCCATGCTGAAAAATACAAAATTGCCAACAATAAGGCCAAAGGGAGAATACCAAAATAAGTAGCTAACTTACCTACATTATCAGCATCGAAGACCAGAAAGAGTTGATCATCCGCTTCTTGCGTGACCAAAACAACGCCTCTGTTAGCCGGAGAGACAAAATCATGAATCCCTTCGCCTAGATCCTTGAATTCAGACGGAATCTCTGGACTATTCCTTTTGAATCTATAACCAATCAAAGTATTTGTGTTTGGTGCCGGTGTTTCCCTGTCTATATTGTGTCTCGCCCAAAAATACTCTGCCTCACGTTTAAGAGCTGACACAATCAGGACCTCTCTTATGGCAAAGTCAGCCAGAAAAACCCCAGTTGCTGCGACAAAACTTATCAATAGGAACTGTAGGACGAAAGCCTTGAAGAGACTATTGTTCAATCGTCCTCTGCGTCCCCTAGTGATCATCATTCACGCTCATACGAAAGCCAGAGCTTTGAACGGTATGGATAAGTGCATGTTCGAACGGCTTATCAACAATTTTGCGCAGCGTATACAAATGGCTGCGTAAAGCATCACTATCGGGCGGCATGTCCCCCCAAATTTCTTTTTCTAATCGCTTTCTACTAACGACATTCGGTGCTTCCTTCATTAGTAGAGCCAGTATTTTTTTTCCAGTGGGCGTCAGATTCAATTCAATCCCCCTTCGCGTCACCACTTCTGTTTGCCTGCACAAAATCAAATCAGCAACTTTTAAATCACTTTGAGACGAAATGCCGGTGTTTCTTCGAAGTAATGCGCGAAGACGTGCCGAGAGTTCCTCCAATTCGAAAGGCTTAAGTAGGTAATCATCTGCACCTGAATCAAACCCTTGGAGTTTATCCTCAAGTGTATCTCTGGCTGTCAGCATTAGTATCGGCGTATCTATTTTGTTTTCAACTCTTAATTTTTCACAAACCTCGATTCCGTCTAAGCCGGGGAGCGTCAAATCCAGTACGATCGCATCATACTCATTTGAAAGGCCCAGCTTTAAGCCTAACAATCCATTATCTGCGTAATCAATTACAAAGCCTTCGGCTTCTAAATGCTTAGAGACCATTGCTGCTATGTCCTTGTGATCTTCTATCAATAGTATTTCAGATGTCAAAACTTTAACTCGAGAAAAGTTAGTTAAAAATGTTTTTAGAGTGGTCCTGCAGACACTTTTTTTATCGTTTCTCGGAAGGTATCTGGAGACTCGTCTACCCAGTGGAACCACCACGTAGCGCCTGCGTTTTTATAGTCTTCTAACGAGTGCCCCTTAGTACTTTTGTCTCCAAGGTTTCCACTGGCTACAAAGTCGAAACCCTTGTCTTCAGATAAGCTATTTTGTACCTCACCAACAGCCGCTCGAAAATCCTCCAGAGTGGGAAACCAATTCGCCCAAACTAACGGATCAGCTTTCGGCATCACCACTGGAAATAATCCATCCCATTTAAGAGACCGTTTAACTCCTGATTTATAGGGTAAAGTAGCTGCAATCCACACTGGAAACCGGGGCGTCTGTACAGGTCGAGGCCTGAAATGCACATTCGTTAAATTGTAGTATTGTCCTGAGTAGTTCGTTAAAAACCCTCTTGCAAGGCTATCAAGCACCTCTAGCCCCTCATCAAGCTTTTTTGCTCTTACCTTTCCAGACGCCTCCTCTCCAAAGGCTGCAAATTCTAAGTCCTCTGGCTCGCCTAAACCGGCTCCGAAAACCAATCTGCCACCACTCAATTGGTCTAGAGATATTAATTCTCTAGCCAACTTCCAAGGACGCCTCCTAGCAAGCGGAGTAATGATCGGTCCAAATTTCAGGTGAGAACTTTCACTTGCGATAAGTGTGAGAGCTACTGTTGGATCTATGGTATCGAAGCCGTCGGCTCCCGTGATATTTATGTGGTCCCACAGAAACAGGCCATCAAAACCTGCATCCTCGGTCCTTCTGGTGAGCTCAATTAATTTGTCTGCATTACCCCAGTCCCCGAAATTGGGGACATAGATAGCTTGCTTCATTGACTAATCTCCTTTCCCTAAGGGGATAATAGTCAGCACACCTACAACAACTTCTCGCTTGTTGTCTATCCAGCTGAGGCGCTACCCACTCGAGATGTATTGGATGGTTTGATTTTATCAGTAAAATGAGGCCATACCTCCTCAGTTAGCAATTCAAGACATCTCATTAGCGCGTCATGTGGCATGTGGTTGTAAATGAAGTGCCAAAAATACTCAACCGGATAATGCTTCAATTGTTCTTCAATCTTTCGGCAAACAGTAGATGGGCTACCGTGTATGCATAGTCCCGCGTCCGAAAGAGTCTCAAAAGTAGCCGGCTTGTCGAAAGGGCTTTGACCTGGATCTGCCACAGCGGCCCCAAAACCGAAGGGTACAAAGAACTTGTTCCAAATAAAAGAACCGGCATCACGAGCGAGTCGCTCAGCTTCCTCATCTGTATCAGCTACTATCAATTCTCTTGTGATCGCCATCCCTTCACCAAAAGCAAGATTCCTTCCAGCTTCAGCTGCAGCCTCTTGCCCAGCATGAAAGTGAGGAACACAGATATCAGGGTGAGTGATTATTGTAATCGGTACAACATTCCTCTCCATTGCCCAGCGTATAGAACGCTCGGACGTGGCGAAGGGCATAAACATATCCAGCATTTTATCGTTATACAGTCCAGGGGCAATACCGATTTGTTTTATAATGCCGTTCTCGTCGCATCCTTTTCCAAATTCGTGAGCTACGTCTTTAGCTGGCCAATTAATATTTTCAGTTGGAATCTGCCAATGCTTTCCCTTATGTTCAAAAACATCATTAGTCCATGCCTTCATTATTATTTCGAAGTGTTCTTCAAAAAGCTCTCTTTTTAGCTCCTCATACTCCTCTCCCTGACCGGGAGAACCTAGACCAGCTTTTTGTCCCAAAACATTTACCCAGCGAGGTTGGTATCCACGGGCGAACCCGGCGAATGCTCTCCCCTCGTTCATCTGGCTCATCATAGCTATATCTTCTGCCAAATTTACAGGGTTCCTAGAGGGCAGCACGTTTCCTAATTGGCCGAACTTCATGTTTTTGGTTTTACTACCAAAGTAAGTATTGAGCATTACCGGATTGGTAGAAACTTCCTCACCTTCGATGTGAAAGTGGTGCTCGGTCGTTCCGCAACCGTAGTATCCAAATTCATCAGCATATTGGAGTTGTTCGGTAATCTCTTTCAGCATCATCTGATAGAGATCAGTTCGTTTTCCTGCCATCCCTTGCTCGATGTCTTCTTTTCTCCCAACAGACGGGAGATAAAACAACCCAACTTCCATTTTTATCCTCCTAACTATTCGTTCGGCACTCTTTCAGTTAACCAGCGAACAGATTAAAGTGAATCCATTATTGACTTCCTAATAGACTACTACGACCGCATTCGCTATACCAGCCCCAAATAGCCAACAAATTATGCGGCTAGGCAACAAAGCCTCTATTTCGCTGCCACAGCCTCGATCTCTATTCTCCATTCTGGCAGCACTAATGATTTAACTAAAATTGTCGTCGCTGCGGGTCTGGGTTCCCCTAAATACTTTGCCCTCACCTCTGCAAAAACAGGATAATCATCAAGGTTGACAAGATAGGCGGTAATTTTCACTATATCCTGGACGTCCATTTCAACGCCCTTTACACACGCTATCAAGTTTAACCACGTCTGTTCTACTTGTTCTCTCAAATCATCTGATACCGTTCCATCCTTTTGTAAACCAACCTGACCGGAAATATGTGCCACCCTACTTCCCGGCGGTATCACAACTGCGTGACTATAGGCCCCATTGAATGGCTCTATTATGCTGTCAGGGTTTATTCGTTCCAGAGTCATTTTCTACCTCCATACTGCGAAAATTTTTATCAGTTCCTCATAGTGCTGAGTTTCCCACTATACATAAGTTCCTTTACAGGATAGATTATTCCACCTCTACAGCAGAAATACGAGAATAGCCGGCAGCGAAGAACTTGGCCGAATTAATCTAATGCTGATAGATTCATTTGAACAAAATTATTTGGAATAGGGGCATTTTTTTGTTAGAGGATAGTTAAGTGGGAATACTAAAAGATAAAGTAATACTCATAACCGGAGGAAGCTCCGGTATTGGGAAAAGCACGGCTCAATTAGTTGCGACAGAGGGTGCGGTTGTAGTCATTGGTGATATTCAAGATAAAGAGGGAAACGAAACAGCAAGTGAGATTGTTAAAAACGGTCACCAAGCAAGCTATTTAAGAATGGACGTGACCGATTTTGAATCGGTTAAGAAAGTAACCGAAGAAGTATCCTCTCGGCATGGCAGGCTGGACGGTGCTTTCAATAATGCCGGCATTGAGGGACCAACCGCTAAAATATCGGACTATGAGAATTTGGACTGGAAAAAGGTTCTAGATGTAAATTTAACTGGGGTATATAACTGTATTAAATGTCAAATCGATGAAATGCAAAAACAAGCGGGCGGAGGAAGCATAGTAAGTACGAGCTCAGCAGCGGGATTAATAGGAATCCCCGGGGCAAGCGGTTACAATAGCGCGAAACATGGGGTTATAGGACTAAGCAAGACAATAGCGCTTGAGTATGCCTCGCAAAACATCCGAGTCAACGCCGTTTGTCCAGGGTTTATCGAGACTCCTATGCTTGAAAGAGTAACGGATGCCAGCATTAAAATTAGAGAGCAACTTATAAAAATGGTCCCCATGAAAAGAGTAGCAAAACCTTCGGAAATTGCCGACGCGGTAGCATGGCTCCTATCCGAGAGATCTTCTTACGTCACGGGAGTTGCTCTACCAGTTGACGGAGGTTGGATCGCGCAATAGACGATAAAGTAGAAAATTACTACCTGTAATTAGAAATTTAGGAGAAAATAATGCCGGTGGAAGAAACCATAAAAACGAGCCAGCACTTTGTTGAAAAAGAACCATATTATGAAGCTATTAACGACGAGGTAGATGTCTTTTCAGCAGCCTATAACAACCACCTGCCAATACTGCTGAAAGGCCCAACTGGTTGCGGTAAAACCCGTTTTATTGAGTATATGGCGTGGAAACTGCAACGCCCTATGGTAACCGTAGCCTGTCATGATGATTTAACCGCTTCAGATTTGATTGGCAGATATTTGGTTAAAGGCGGACAGACGGTTTGGGTTGATGGGCCTCTGACAGACGCGGTTAGAAATGGAAGTATCTGCTATCTAGACGAAGTAGTCGAAGCTAGAAAAGACACCTCTGTAGTGATACACCCCCTTTGTGACGACCGAAGAATTTTGCCAATTGAAAAGCTAGGGGAATTAATGCAAGCCCCACCCGAGTTTTGCCTAGCTATTTCATACAACCCAGGATACCAGAGCGTTCTGAAAGACCTCAAGCAAAGCACCCGCCAACGTTTTGTAGCGATCGAATTTACTTACCCCGACTCCGACACAGAGCTAAAAATAATTTTGCAGGAGAGTCAGGTAGATAAAAAGCTGGGCGAAAAAATCGTCAAATTCGGCAGGATGACCAGGAATTTGAAAGGTAGCGGATTAGATGAAGGAGCCAGCACAAGGCTTCTGGTGAACGCCGGCAAGCTTATCCAAGACGGGATAAAACCTGTAGTTGCAACCGACACGGCTATTGCCCATGCTCTTACGGACGATCCGGATATGTTACAAGCCGTCCACGAGTTAAGTCGTTCAATTTTTTGAACACTAAAAATAATAATAACTACCATTGTTTCAAAAAAGTGATTGACAATTCCAAACAGAATTTTCTAAACCGCGTCCGAGTTCAGAAAGATCTCGAGGGTGCTTCTGGAGAGTCTGCTGTCAATTTAACAAACATAGATACCTTGGTGTCAGAGATAGCGGAGCTCACCCCTGAAGATCAACAGTTCCTTTTCGAGCAATGTCGCTCATTGTCTGAGACGAACGATGAATTACTAAAAAGCTTTGTGACACAAGCGCCAAAAGCCTTTTCACTGATGGCAAGTAAGGGTGTACAGCAATGGGTGGATAACGCAATAACTATGTATGACAACAAAGGCCTTGGTTCTGCTGTTGAAATTATCGAGCAAGTCGAACAGTACGCTGAAGAATACTCCAACCGTGGTATTCGATGCGACTTCGACGAAGCGAGTACCTTTATCCGGAACTTTGTCACTGGATTAGGAGGTCGAGAATTAAAACTAGCCGTGGACTCAGAGAGCTTCACCGATACAGAATCCCTTTATCTGCCAGACTCTTTCGACCTATTTCCCGTGGCGGACAAAAATTTCTCGCTATACAAGCTAACTGCCACCCATTTGTGGGCGCAAACCTGGTACGGAACTTGGCGAAGCAAGGTTGTAGAAAAAATTTTAAAAACGTCAGATACGAACCAACGCTTGGCAAAGTTTAATCGCCTTGAGTGCATTCGATTGGAGGCTCAAATAGAGCGAGATCTGCCGGGACTCTATCGACAGTTTCGCGCGATGGATAGTGAAGAAACTGAAGGGAAAAAAATATGGGACGATTGGAAGAGCCGGGCTGCAAGGCTACAAAGACCTGGAGCCAAAGCCTTAGACAGCCTCGAACTAGTAGATGAATTTGCAGAAGATATTGTTCTTCCTCCCCTACAGCCCTATCAAGGCGAGATGCACGTAAACAGGGTCTATGAGATCTTGTCCGAGCGAATTGAAAGAGAAAAGGAAGAGTTCCAAAGTGCTCTGCAGGACTTAATAGATGACGAGAACTCTCTTACAGAAGGAACTGAAGATGCATCAAAAAAAATAGAACTAGAGTTGATTGAAGATGAGGACGGCGGAGCAGGAGACACAAAATTCCAAATGAGCTTGGACGGTGAAATTATTAACATACCGGAGCACTTGCAAGACCTCCTCGGCTCTATCATGCAAGATTTGGGCGAAATCCCTGAAGATTATATGGAGCCAAACGAAAATGGTGAGTATTCCGACAAACTAACAGAACAGACTGAAACAGACGAAAACGATGTTGCCAGTGACGGTGAGGATGGGGAAATATTCAGGTATGATGAGTGGGATTGCACTAGGCAACGTTTCCGACAGAGGTTTTGCTCTTTAAGAGAACTTAGTATCCCATTAGCTGAAAGCGAGTTCGTTGATGAAACTCTGATAAAATATAAAGGTATATTGAAATCCATCAAACGTACTTTCGAAGCAATCTTGGGAGAAAACCGACTGCAGCGGAGACAGCTAGATGGCGATGGTATTGACTTGGACGCAGTGATCGATTCATTCGCAGATTTGGTCAGCGGTAATGAAACCAGCGAATACTTATATACTCGATATCGAAACAAAGAGCGAAACATAGCTGTTATGTTTATGATAGATATGAGTGGTTCCACTCTAGGCTGGGTTAATGACGCGGAGCGAGAATCCTTGGTTCTCTTATGCGAGGCACTGGAGTTATTGGGAGACCGATACGCAATCTACGGCTTCTCGGGAAGAACCAACAAAAGGTGTGAGGTGTATAAAATTAAAGAGTTCGGACAGAAATATTCTGATGAGGTTAAACAAAGAATAAGCGGCATAAGACCAAAAGCCTATACTAGGATGGGGGTAGCAATTCGCCACCTTGGTCATCTCCTTAATCAGACACAAGCTAGAACCAAACTCCTTATAACATTATCTGATGGACGACCAGAAGATTATGGTGGCTACAAAGGAAAGTATGGGATCGAGGACACTAGACACGCGTTACTAGAAATTAAGCAAGCTGGGATTCACCCTTTCTGCATCACCATTGACAACGAGGCACAAGACTACCTCCCTTATATGTATGGTAAAGTAAATTATGCGGTAATTGATGAAGTACCAAAGCTTCCTTATAAAGTGGCCGACATCTATCGAAGACTCACTACATAGATTTGATATATAATGGTCGCTTAAAAATACACCAAAAAAGAAACAATGTTCAAAAATATTCTAGTCGCAAATCGTGGTGAAATTGCCTGCCGTATAATTAGAACAGCTCAAGATATGGGGATAGAAACCCACGCCATTTTTCATCATGCTGACAGGAATGCTCCCCATGTAGCCTTAGCTGATCTTTGCCATGAAGTAGAGTCCGAGGTTCCGGTAGCCGCCTACCTTGATATAGATCAGATATTAAAGATCGCAAAAAACGCTGAAATAGAGTCCATACACCCGGGCTATGGATTTCTCTCCGAAAACCATATTTTTGCGCAACGCGTCGAAGAAGAGGGTATTAACTTTATTGGACCTACCGGTGCTTCAATGACACTTTTGGGAGACAAGATTCGTTCTCGAGAAGTAGCTATAAAAGCCGATGTGCCTGTGTCCGCCAGCGCCGAGTATTTAGACGACGAGCAAGCGTTTGTTGAAGAATGTAGAAAAATAGGATACCCACTTTTGTTGAAAGCATCAGCAGGAGGTGGAGGAAAAGGCATGCAAATCGTAAACAGCCCTGGAGAACTTGGGGAAAAGATTCAGCTTTCTCGCGGAGAGGCTGAACGTTATTTTGGTGATAATAGAATTTATGCTGAGACTTATATTTCAAAACCTCGACACATTGAGGTGCAAATCTTGGGCGATGGCAATGGAGATGTCATACATTTATTTGAAAGAGAATGCTCTATCCAACGACGATTTCAGAAAATAATCGAAGAAAGCCCTGCACCTAACCTGGATACAAGCCTTAGAGAAAAAATATGTGTATCCGCTTGTGAACTAGCAAAAAGCCTGAATTATAGAAATGCTGGAACCGTTGAATTCATCGTTTCAGAAGATAATCAATATTACTTTCTTGAAATGAATACTCGACTTCAAGTTGAGCACCCTGTAACTGAACTAGTCTGCGACCTAGACCTCGTGAGAGAACAGCTCCTGATTGCCGCGAACGGAAAATTGTCTCATTCTCAAAATGAGATTATCCAAAGAGGGCACGCGATTGAGAGTCGAATATGTTGCGAAGATCCAAATAACAATTTCGCCCCGGCGACTGGAAAAGTCCAGAGCTGCCACCTACCGTCAATTGAAAACACTCGATACGATATCGGGTTTTCCGAAGGGCAAGAAATTACCTCTGATTTTGATTCGATGATTGGCAAATTGATTTGTTATGGCACAGACCGGAACGCCGCAATTCAAAAAAGCATTGAATCCGCTGGAAAGATGCATATCCTTGGAATCGATACTAATCTAAATTTCTTACTAGCTATTTTTCGCAGTGAGGCTTTTTCTGAAGGCTTACTACACACCGGCTTTATTAGCGAAAACCAAGACGCTTTAACCAATTCTTCTATTTACGAAGAAAATAAAGATATAGCAGCAATTGTGGCTACTATGGAAGATCCTGAGGTAAGACATTTTATGAAAAATTCATCAAACTTACATCGTTCTATTGGTTCATGGAGAAATTAGCATGGCCTTTCGTAAAGAATTCCTAATTGATGAGGATGTATACACTGTCGAAATCTTATCTTTGAAGAATGAGATGGTCATGATGGTGAATGGGACCCGCTATATAATAAGCCGAACAACGACCGATGCTTCCACTACTTTAAAAATAAACAATAAAGTCTATAAGACGTTTTCCGCTGACACAAAGAAGGATGTATACCTGAAGGTGGAATCTGAGACCTATCATTTGGAAAAAAAGAAAAATGACACGGCGCAATCGAAAGAAGACCAGTCTGCAAATAATATCAACGCATCGATGCCCGGTATAGTGATAGAAGTCATCGTTAAGGAAGGGGATAAAGTCAAGGAGGGAGACGTAATTCTCTCCACTGAATCCATGAAAATGCAAACAAACATAATCGCTCCAAGGGATGCCGTTATTGGAAAAATTTATTTTAAAAAGAACGAGACTTTTGAAAAAGGGGCGGTACTGGCCTCTTTGGAGGAGATGTAAGTTGGCTATAATAAGTTCTAACCTAAAAACGAACTCTGCAGATTTCAAACGCTTTTATAAACACAATCAAACACTAGTTAAAGAACTTAAAGAGAAACAGGATGAAGCAAGGTACCAAAGGCCAGAAAAAGATCGGCAGCGGTTGGCTAGTCAGAACAAAATGCTCCCGAGGCAAAGGCTTGAACTCCTTTTAGACCCGGGGACACCGTTTTTAGAATTTTCAACTTTAGCCGCTAATATGGATTACGATGGAGATTCACCGTCCGCTAGCTGTATTACCGGAATAGGGGTGGTACAAGGACAGGAAGTCATCATCCATGCCAACGATTCGAGTGTAAAAGGCGGAGCTTGGTACCCTCTAACCGTAAAAAAAATAGTACGCTGCCTCGATATCGCCATAGAAAATAGGCTCCCAGTCATTCATCTTTGCGACAGTGCTGGGGGTTTCCTGCCGCTGCAATCAGAACTTTTTCCGGACAAGTATATGGCCGGTAGAATGTTCCGAAATCAGTGTGTACTTTCTAAAATGAATGTTAAACAATTAGCCCTAGTTTTTGGGCATTGTACAGCTGGTGGGGCCTATGTCCCTGCTCTTTCAGACTACTCTGTCATAGTTCGAGGTACTGGTGCTGTATTCTTAGCGGGCCCCCCATTGGTTAAAGCCGCGACGGGCGAAGTTGTTACAGCCGATGAACTAGGCGGTGCCAATTTACATACACAAGTAAGTGGAACTTGTGATTATGCCGCGGATTCTGAAGAGGACGCTATCAGGATAGGACGTGAAATCGTCTCCCATTGGACTAAGACACCAAAGTATAAAGAGCCAGTGGCAGAACCAGAAGTGCCGTACTACGATACTGACGAACTATACGGAATAATTCCAGACGATATTAAACGACAGTTTGACATGAAAGAGGTCATAGCGCGTCTAGTAGATAGGAGCGATTTTCACGAGTATCAACCTGACTATGGTAAAACTATAATTTGCGGGTATGCCAGGCTATGGGGTTATGAAGTGGGGATACTCGCAAATAATGGCGTACTCTTTAATGACAGTACTTTGAAAGCCGCGCATTTTATGGAGCTATGCAATCAAAATGAAACCCCCATGATTTTCCTCCAAAATATAACTGGTTTTATGGTTGGCAAAGACTATGAAGCTAATGGAATCACTAAAGATGGCGCGAAGATGTTAATGGCGCAAGTCGGTTCTCACGTGCCGAAGTTCACTGTAATGTGTGCAGGCTCTTTTGGTGCGGGAAATTATGGGATGTGTGGAAGAGCTTATGATAGTCGCTTTTTGTTTTCCTGGCCAAACCACCAGATAGGCATAATGGGCGGTGAACAAGCAGCTAAAACGTTGGTAGAGGTAAAAGAGAAGCAACTTAAGAAACAGAATGCAAAAATCGACGCAAAAGTTTTAGAAAAGGTGTATGCAGACACCCTAGAAGCTTACCAACACCAAATGTCCGCTTACTACGCAACTTCGCAGTTGTGGGACGATGGCATAATAGATCCGATAGACACCAGGAACGCGTTGGGCGTATCAATATCTGCTTCCATGAATGCGCCTTTCATAAACCAAGGTTATGGTGTCTTTAGGCTTTAAAAAAATCTACACCTCGACTTGAAGAGCTCGGGATACTGCATCTAATTTTTCTATGGTCTCAATTGTGTCTTTGCTCAACCCCTTTGATATGCCCAGAATAGCGATAGCGAGTTGCATGTTGTCGGACACTCCTACTTGCATCCTAGAGATATTTATTCCTAATTTTCCAAGAATTTCTCCGAGAGATCCTATTACCCCAGGCTGATCTGCATGCCAGCTAAATAAGAGATGCCCTTTCAACGGTGACTCTATCTCGTAATCGCCCACCCGCACCAGTCTTGGATGTAACCCATCAAAAATAGTACCCTCCAACACAAGCTGTTCGGTCTCCGTAGTCACGGTAACCCTCAGAACCGAAACATAATCTTTTGAATCTAGGGAACTAATTTCACTAACCTGCATACCTTGTCTTCTTGCCAAATAGAGGGCATTTATTTGGTTTACGGGTACCGAATGGTGCTCCTTGAGTAACCCGATAATAACAGAACTGCTAATCTGCTGAGCATCCAATTTAGCCGCATCGCCGAACATGGCTACCTCGAGACTAGATATTGAGCCTTTTGCCATACTGCCAATCAACCGGCCTAGTTTCTCCCCCAACTCTGTATAAGGTTGGGTTCGCTGTAGTTTATCAGTTTCCAGGTTTGGCACATTTACCGCATTTCTGACTTCGCCCCTAATAAGGTAGGATGCGATACTGTGAGCAATTTCTACGCCTACGGCACTTTGGGCCTCGTGGGTGGAAGCACCGAGATGCGGAGTAAAATACACATTATCCAAGCTTAATAGAGGACACTCTGTTGGTGGCTCCTGATTAAACACATCGATTGCAGCGCCTGCTAAAACACCCGATGTTAATGCCTCAGCTAACGCAACCTCATTAACCAGTTCCCCTCGAGCACAATTAATCAAAAAAGCGCCTTTTCGCATTTTTGAGAATAACTCACTATTAAACATCTGCCGAGTCCCATCGGTAACGGGACAATGGAGGGTCACATAGTCTGAGTTTTCCAGGAGGTCCTCTAGTTCCTTCTTTTCTACCATATGCTCTTTAAACGTGTCTTCCGTGACAAACGGATCAAATCCTAAAACGCGCATTTTCAAGCCTGCACATCTCTCAGCAACCAGTCTCCCTATAGTACCAAAACCGATCACACCAACAGTTTTTCCAGAAAGTTCTACACCCAGAAATTTATTCCGCTCCCATTTCCCCGCTCGGACTGATCTATCTGCCTCTGGTAAATTTCTACTCAGAGAAAAGATATGAGCGATAGCCAGTTCAGCAGTGGTAGTAGCATTAGCATCTGGGGTATTCAGAACGACAACCCCCTTCTCAGTAGCCCTGTCAACATCTATATTGTCGACTCCTATTCCAGCTCTACCAATAACCTTTAAACTTTTAGCTGAATTCAAAAGTTCACCCTTCAATTTAGTAGCACTCCGCACAATCACTGCGTCAGCATTTTCAACCTCGACCTTTGCCTCCTCTACCGATAGCCCTGGCTTAAACACCACATTGAGCTCTGGATATTCCTTTAAGGCATCTATGCCTTCGGGAGCCAGTTTGTCCGCAACAAAAACTTTATGCATTTGACTTAACAATCCTATAAATTACTAACATACTAATTTTCACCCGGAAAACCTATTCCGAGCCTCTAAATACGCCCATTCCAGCCAAGGTAGTAAAAGCTGAATATCTTCAGATTCCACTGTAGCACCGCCCCAAATTCTCAACCCGGAAGGAGCGCTTCTGTATGATTCAATATCTAAAGCCACACGCTCTTCCTCCAACAAACCAACCATATATTTAGTGATTTCTCTCTGCCGATCAGGTGATTCATCGGAAAACCAATCCGCAGTTATTTTTAGACATATCGAAGTATTAGAGCGACATTCCAATCTTTCGGCCAAAAAGTCAATCCAAGAGGTTGATTCAACCCAAGTTGCAACAACTTCCAAGTTATTATCCGCTCGCGCGCACAAAGCCTTCAAACCACCAATTTGCTCTGCCCACTCCAATGCCATCAAATAATCCTCCACACAAAGAAGCGATGGAGTGTTAATAGTCGCCCCCTCGAACAAAGATTTATTGACTTCACCCGATTTACTAAGCCGAAAAATCTTCGGTAAAGGCCATGGTGGTTCGTAATTTTCCAATCGATCGATAGCACGAGGAGACATTACTAACACGCCGTGGGCAGCCTCACCACCCAGAACTTTCTGCCAAGAAAAAGTGGTCACATCAAGCTTTTCCCAGGGCAATCGCATAGCAAAAGCGGCAGAAGTAGCATCACATATAGTAAGGCCAGTGCGCTCCGACGAGATCCAATCGCCATCCGGCAATCTGACGCCGGAAGTAGTACCATTCCAAACGAACACTAGGTCAGACTCAAAGCAAATATCGTCCAATGCCGGCAATTTTCCATAGTCAGCTATTGTGGTGCGAGCATTTTCTATCTTAAGAGCGCTGACCACATCTTGCACCCACTCGCTACCGAAACTTTCCCAAGCTAGGACTTCCACTGGCCTCGAACCGAGAAGGTTCCACAAGGCCATTTCTACCGCTCCTGTATCTGAAGCAGGCACGATCCCCACAAGATATTCATCGGGTATTTGCAGAATCTTTTTTGTGAGCTCTATAGCGTAACGTAGCTTCTCTTTTCCTGCGACAGAACGATGAGAACGTCCCACAAGGGCGCTTTGCAAATCAGTCACATTCCAGCCAGGATATTTAGGGCAAGGCCCAGAGGAAAAGGACGGGTTAACCGGCTTATTTTTAGGCTTAGTATTCATTGAGAACCTTTCGAGGGTATCGCAGTGCAACAAAGATGCTTATTTTACGTCCATGAGGAAAGTATTGCAAAGTCCTTTATTCAGGTTCTCGTAACTTCACTTGAAATCTCGGGAAGAGGCATCAAGTTCTCCAATTTCAGCTGTATAATCGAACAATTTTTGTGCGATAAGATTAACAACAATCCCTTCTTTTTGAACTTTTCCTATAACTGACAAAATTTTTGCATTATTTAAAACACCTTCAAAAACATCAGTCACGCTAGGCCAAACAATCAAATTAACTAAACCGGATTCATCTTCTAGCGTCACGAATATAATTCCTGCTGCAGTTTGAGGGCGTTGGCGACTAATCACTAAGCCAACCACTTCAACAATTGAACCATTAGACACTTTTTTCAACTGACGGGCAGTTTTATAAGACTTGGACGAAAGCCTGTCTCTAACGAACTTAACTGGATGACTTCCTAAGCTAAAACCAGAAGTCTTATAGTCTATTAATACGCCTTCGGATTCAGTTGGAGGACGTAGCATCGGAATTGCGTCTTCTCCGTTCATATCTCCATCAAACATAATTCCCTTACTAGGCAATATAGCCTCCCAAACAGCATGAAATCGATTGCCAGTAACCAAATTATTAAATGCTCCAGCGTAAGCTAAAGTACTTACCCTATCTGCACTATTGAACGGAAGCCCCTTAAATTCACGCATGTTTTTAAATTGTTTTTTACTTCTTGCCTTAACTATTTGCTTAACGTATTTTTTTTCTACGCCTTTTATTAAACGCAACCCCAAACGAATAGCTGCTTGACCTTCTGTGGTCGCTTCCAATTTTGAATCCCAATCACTTTTTGTAATGTCGAAAGGGCGAACCTCTACATTATGAGCTATAGCATCTCTTATTAATTGAGAAGGAGAGTAAAACCCCATTGGTTGGCTATTCAACAATGCCACTGTAAATGCTGCTTGCTTATGACACTTGAGCCAGCAAGAGATATAAGCCAGCAAGGCAAAACTAGCGGCATGAGACTCCGGAAATCCATATTCTCCAAAACCCTTTATTTGGTTAAAAACACCTTCTGCAAAATCCTTCTCATAGCCTTTTCCAATCATCCCGTCGATCAGCTTTGTACTAAAATTCTCTATTACATTATCTTGGTTCCATGATGTAATCGAGCGGCGCAATACTTCTGCCTCTCCAGGCGAGAACCCTGCCGCGACAACTGCTAACTTTATTACTTGTTCTTGAAAAAGCGGAATACCTAATGTTCTTTTCAGAACTCTCTTTACCTCCTCATTTGGATAAGAAACCTCTTCCTCTCCTTTGCGTCTCCTCAGATACGGATGAACCATGTCTCCTTGTATAGGTCCCGGTCTGATAATTGCAATTTCAATTACTAAATCATAAAAACACGCTGGCTTTAATCTAGGCAACATAGCCATTTGCGCTCTGGATTCTATTTGAAAAACTCCTAAAGTATCAGCCTTTTGGATCATAGAATAAGTTTCTTTATCCTCTGGCGGGACATCTGAAATTATATATTTTTTACCCTCAAATTCTTCTAATAAATCAAAGCTTTTTCTAATAGCTGTAAGCATACCTAACGCCAAACAATCAAATTTTAATATTCCAAGCACCTCCAAATCGTTCTTATCCCATTGGATAACCGTTCGCCCAACCATAGAGGCATTTTCTATTGGAACCATATTTGAAATCGCACCATCAGAAATCAGGAACCCTCCAACATGCTGAGAAAGATGTCGAGGAAAACCAGTTATCTCCCTAACCATCAAATGGAACATGTCAATTCTTGAAAATTTGGTACGGGTTATATCTATCGGCTTTAATGGTTTTTCGGAAATGTCCGATTTAATTTCCTTCTCATTTTTAAGTAGCATCTTAATCTCGTGCGTTGCATAGCCAAAGGCTTTGCCAACATCTCTTACAGCACTTTTTGTTTTATATCTAATAACAGTCGCCGCTAATGCGGCACACTTGCGACCATAATAGGAATAAACATATTGAATGACTTCCTCTCGCCTTTCATGCTCAAAGTCGACATCTATATCCGGTGGTTCATCGCGTTCTTTAGAGATGAATCTTTCAAAAAGCATATCCATTTTAGATGGATCTACTTCGGTAATCCCCAAACAATAACAAACGGCGGAATTAGCTGCGGATCCCCTACCCTGGCAAAGTATGTTTTTTGATTTAGCGAAAGACACAATATTTTCGACAGTCAGAAAAAAGCCTTCATAATTTAACTCACTAATGAGGCTTAATTCATGGTCTATCAATTTTTCTACCTTTTCCGGAACACCGGATGGCCAGCGTTTTTTCATTCCCTTCTCAGTAAGCTCTCGCAAATAAGATGCTGCGCTGTGATTTTCAGGAATCATCTTTAAGGAGTACTCACAACGAATCTCTTCAATAGCAAAATTACATCTGTCAGCAATTTTTATCGTTTCAGCGAGCATTTCTCGTGTGTACAGTACTTTAAGCCTACTTAAAGGCCTTAAATAACGTTCAGCATTGCTGAATTTCCTATTTCCAATCGCATCTACTTTGGTTTTAAGTCTAATCGCAGTCACTGTATCCAACAAAAATCTTCGAGAATATGTGTGCATCCGAACATCGCCGATTGCTGTTATGGGAATGTTGAAATTATCTGCCGCAACACATAACTTATTCAATAAATCTTGATCGGATGCTTCATAAAAGTTTCCAAATCCTAACCAGAAGCGATTTTTAAATTTATCCTTAAACCAACATAGATTCGTTTTATCAATTTCAAAAGCTGTTGCTTTTAGAATTACCAAGGATTCTTGCAGAACGCCTAAATCCTCTAAAAAAAGCGAGTAGCCACCTTTCAATCCGCGCCTTCTACCCAAGGTAATTAATTTAGAAATCTCCTGATATGCTCTCAAATTATTGGCTAACAAAATTAAAGTACTTCCTTCATCAACAGTGATTAATGTCCCTGCTATAAGTTTAATTTGATGTTTTTTTGCTTCTTCGTAGGCACGAATAAGTCCGCTAAAACTGCACTCGTCAGTAAGAGCGATTGCATAGTAGTTATTTAATGCAGCGGCTTGAATTAGTTCCTCTGGATGGGATGCCGCTTTTAGGAATGAAAAATTGCTCAGACTATTGAGCTCAGCATAAAGCACACTAAAAACCTCTCAAATAAAATACTGTTTATTTATACAGTATATTGTATTTTCAAACTGAGACAACTACCTTCCGAACCTTCAATCCCTCATTTTTATTTGAACCGATGTACCCTACCTAATATCACTATCGGACAGATTCGTTTACAATCTATCCGTGTTAATTAAAAAGTATCAGAAATGTTTGAGACCTTAAAAGCCCTTAATGCCGATCCGATTCTCGGACTGATGGCAGAATTTCGCAACGACCCTCGCGAACAAAAAATCGACCTCGGCGTAGGCATTTATCGAGACCAAAAGGGTAATACGCCTATTATGAAAAGCGTCGCGGAAGCCGAAAGAAAACGTATCGAAACAGAAATTACGAAAGCATACATCGGCCCGGCGGGTTCAGAGTCATTCAATCTGTTAACTAGAGAACTGACATTAGGCGAAGACCATCCAGCCATCAAAGATAATCGGCTTGCGAGCGTACAAACTCCGGGCGGTTGTGGTGCCCTTAGGGTGGGCGCGGAATTGATAAAGCGCACTAACCCCACGTGTACGATTTGGGTTAGCGAACCCACTTGGGCTAATCATATACCATTGCTCGGCAATACCGGGCTAAAAATACGCGAATATCCTTACTATTCTCCTAAGAATCAAAGCCTGCGTAGAAAGGAAATGCTAGATGTACTCCAGAAGGTTCCTGCTAACGATATTGTCTTGTTACACGGATGTTGCCACAACCCTTGTGGGGTTGACTTAGGGTTGGAAGATTGGAAAGAGATCGCGGACCTTGCTGAAAAGCAAGGCTTTATCCCATTCGTAGACTTGGCCTATCAAGGACTTGGATTGGGCCTTGCCGAAGACGCTGCCGGCTTACGATTTTTAGCTGCGCAAACCTCCGAAATGATAATAGCCACATCATATTCAAAAAACTTTGGTCTCTATAGGGAACGTGTAGGTGCTCTTCAAATCATCGCCGAGAATGCTCAAACCGCCCAAATCACCCAAGCCCAGCTAGGTTCAACCGTGAGAGGAATTTACTCAATGCCCCCGGCTCATGGAGCGGCCATTGTAGAGCTGATACTAGGAGATACGACTCTTTATAAAAGTTGGGATACTGAACTATCTGCAATGAGGAACAGGATAAATAATCTTCGCGAGTCCCTATCAAATCATCTCTCGAAAGAAACTGATCAAGACTTCACCTTTATTAAAAAACAAAGAGGGATGTTCTCTTTTCTTGGAATCAATGAAACAGAAATTAATGAATTAAAAAAAGACTTTGGCGTTTATATGGTTGACTCTAGCCGTATAAACGTTGCGGGCATTAACGACTCGAATCTGGAGCATTTTATTGAATCGTTAGCCCGGGTTATAAAGAGCTAGGTCATTTCCTTAAAATCACTTTTTTGATTAATCCTTTATTCATAGCTCCGAGTATGATCGAGTGAAATCTGTCTGTTAGAGCTAATGCCTTTTCTGCGATGCGAAGGGCCACTTGTTCGTCTGCTTCTGAATCAACCATATTGATAATTGGTATAATTTGCTTTCCCTCTGCATGCTTTAAGAAACCAGCCTCAGATGTCATAAGACTTATCACATGTTTATCCTGAATGACCTCTCCCGGCTCTATTTTCATAACTTGAGACAGTTGATCAATTCTGTGGGCTATCGAAGAATCTAATTTCCTCCCCACAACCTTAATAGAAAAGATGGGAATGACGTAATCGGCAAATGATGGAATGAGCGGCTCCTCCACCCCCGGCGCTTTGATAAGTCGCGCTCTGGCCCCATCTGCTTTTATTATCATGGTGTCATAATTACCCGAATTCCAAATATTTCTTAGCACTTCTTCATTCAAACCAGACACTCTTTCTTTGTGGATTTTTTCTCCAAAAAAAGCGTGCACTTTGCCAATCTCCTTTTCAAACGCAAGATAGTCCTGATTTTTTACGGAAATCAACCTGTTCACATATTTGGAATCATAGTGATACATATGAGTCGTTGAAGACAAGGCAACTGTTCCCTGTAGGCTTTGTGAAAGAGCATACATAGTAGTCTTCTTACCGCCTGCACCCACTAGACAAACCACTTTTCGGTCGGAACCTTCAAATATTTTACTTGCGTCCAAAATATATTTTTACCAACTACTAGTATCAATTCTCGTCAGCAGCTTCGTTAGCAAAATCCGCTCCTTCTATGAGGGCTCCAAGCTTTGGGTAATACTTTTCAAAATCTATTCTCATTTCCTCTAAGGGAGTAGAACGATACTCGCCACGGTATCTGAGGTACTCCATATGTTCCCTACCATCTTTATCGTACGGGTGATAAATTGAATCTTCTCTACCATTAAACTCTAAAGGCAATATTCTAAACTTTTCGCAAAGCTCTATGTTGAAAGCAGGAGTCGCTTTTACCCAAGCACCATCTAACCAAATGGATGTATATCCGTGCCACATAAATATGTCTGTACCCATCGCTTCTCGTAGTTTTTGTGTGGACAAGTGATTCTTAACATCAGCAAATCCTAGTGCAGCTGGTATACCCTCCGAGCGTAGCAAGGCTGCAAGGAGAATCGCTTTGCTGACACACCAGCCACTCTCAATCTGTATAGCTTTGCTAGCTTTTAACCCATCTATCGAGAGGTCGATACCATAGGGGTCATACTTGATGAGATCGCGCACAGCATAGTAGAGAGAGACACTTTTTTCGACTTCGCTTTCACCCTTACAATGTTGGCGAGCAAAATTCTGAACCTGTTCAGCCTCAAAATTTATCTCTGGAGTAACAGACACGCAATCCTTCGGATCGAGACCTGATACATCGAATGCCCTCATCCTAACAACTCCTTCACTCGGTCCATTCGCTCCAACCCCCAAAAAAGCTCCCCGTCCGCGAGCCAGGACGGCACGCCAAACACACCCTTTGCCTCCGCGTCCTCTTGTATTTTATTATGCAAATCCCTTCCTTCTCTCTTTAAGTATTCCTTGAAACCTTTCACTTCTACGCCGATTTCCCCCATTAATGAGGTCAAACTTTCACAGTCCTCGATGTTCAATTCGCGGCGCCAAAATCGTTCATAAATTTGTTCATGAAGTTTCTGGCCATTGGCACTATTCCTTGACCATAAATAAACGATGTGCGCTAAAGAACTATCAAAAATCTTTTGGGGGCCAAGAATGGTCATCCCTCTTCTTTTAGCTTCTCTCCTGCAATCAAAATAAGAGTACCGCACCCTTCGCCATTGATGATCATTTCGGGTTTTTTTTATATCTTCACCGCGGCTGTTAAGTTCCGCCTCTCCAAGAAACTTTCCTATTTTAAGAGTATAAGGCAGCCACTCAATTTCAACATTAGGAAGTGAGGCCAACTCTCTACTCTTGTCATCTGC
>CACDEI010000006.1 GCA_902551695.1 uncultured Pseudomonadota bacterium | reverse complement strand
AAGACGGGCAAAAGATTAATTTTTCCTTGCAGTCTATAAGCCGTCATAGGATTATCTCCTATCGAAATTTAAGTAAACTTTTAGAGCAAGGCGGCATGAGCGCCAGGGTGGTGGCAGAAGTAGAGTTCTATGAAATCGATACTGGGCTGCTATCTAAAAAGTTTTTTGTGCAGGAGTGGTGGTATGACGGAGTGCGAGATCGCTGGTATATTAATTCTTCCATTCCATCTTTAGAAGCCCCACACTGAGTATCGCACCTTATCACACATTCAAAGCCCGTCCTCCATCTACTCTAAGAATTTGTCCAGTTACATAGGCTGATTCCGCCAGATATAACACCGCTTTTGCGATGTCTGAGGGTTCTCCAGTGCGTTTCAAGGGAGTGAAAGATAGTGCTTCAGTTCTTTCTTCAGTTTCTTCACTATCTGCCCAAATTATTGCCCCTGGAGCGACAGAGTTCACTCGAACTTCAGGGGCCAACTCAATCGCTAAAGATTTAGTGACCGCATCTAGAGTGGCTTTAGAAATGCAGTAACTTGAATATCCCAATCTGGGCCTTTCACCATGAATATCAGAGATATTTACGATAGAGCCGCTATTTTTCCTTAGTAAGTTTGCCGAACTTAGGGATAAATAGTAAGGTGCTTTGGCATTAGTAGACATAGTCTGATCCCAGAGAGTTTGGCCGTGGGTTGCTATAGAAGTTTTATTAAATATTGAAGCGTTGTTAACCAATAAATCGAGTCTTCCTTTCTTGACGGTAATCATAGAGGTTATGTTTTCCGCGAAATTAGTCACTGTTAAATCTTGCACGATCGTGAAGGCCGATTCAGGTCGCGAGGAGTTTAGTTCTTCTACAAGTGTGTTAGCGCTTATTACGGAATTATTACAATGTACGCAAATGTCGAAGCCAGCTTCGTGTAATGTCAAGGTAATTTGTCGCCCAAGCCTAGTTGCGCCTCCAGTTACAAGAGCCACACGATTTTGAGTAATGCTTTTGGGAGTATCTCTTTTTACCATCTGTTACAATTTCCGCTTGCTAATTTAATATACATTTTCCCAACTATGGCCACACTTGACAACTTGCCTGTGCTTTCAGATTCTCAACGTAATAGATCCAATGCGGTGAAAAAGCTGGTTGTGTCATCAATTCAGAACTCAAAAAACGGTGTTATAGGTTTCGACGAATTTATGGAAATAGTGCTATATACCGAAAGTCTTGGGTATTACGATGCCGGAGATGAAATTTTTGGGAAGGACGGTGATTTTTTAACAGCGCCATCCTCCGGTCAATTGTTCGGCGAGTGTGTTGCTAATGAGTTGGGTCCCGTCCTAGACTCATTGGACTGCAACATTCTAGAGTTCGGCGCAGGAGGTGGAGATTTGGCAAAAAGTGTTTGTAGCGCCCTAGATGAATTTCACAGTTATTCTTATCACATAATTGAACCTAATGAATCATTATGGGTTGATCAAAAGACGGCGACGAAAGATCTCTCTGGGGGCTTCTTTTGGCATAAAACTTTACCAAGAGATCTTTCAAAAGGAGTCCTAATTGCTAACGAAGTGTTAGATGCGATGCCGGCTACTCGGTATCTAGTAGACAAGGGCACAGTGCATGAGTTAGGGGTCGCACTCTCCGACCAAGAATTAGTATGGAAAGAGAAAAGCACCGATGTGCCAGAGCAAATCAAGCGTGTTCTTAAAGGTTATGAAGACGGTTATCGAACAGAGATGATTAACGGTCTTGAACCTTGGCTAAATTCGATTTTCTCTTCCGTTGAAGAGTTGGTTTTTTTTATAATTGATTATGGATATCCTGACTCGGAATTTTTTAGAGAGGATAGGCTAGATGGAACATTGAGATGCTACTTTAAGCATACCGTGCTCAATGATCCTTTTCAGTTGCTAGGTTTACAGGATATTACTACTTCTGTAAATTTTTCGACGGTTGCTGATATTGCTGCCGGAATAGGTTTTGACATATTGGGTTTTACTACCCAAGAGAGGTTTCTAGTCAATAATAAGATTGAAGAGATTTTCGTCAGGTCTAATTCAGACGATCCGGTTGAAAACTATTTGTTGGCTCAGGAAGCTAAAAGATTGCTACTTCCGACCGAAATGGGGCAATATATAAAAGTTATGGCTCTCGGTAAGAACTTTAGTGGTCACCTCCGCGGTTTTGTGAATGACGAGAGCGGTCGTCTCTGAAAGGTTATATTTGAGCTAAGTTTGTGGAAATCATTAATATTGTCGCGATTGCGCTAATACAGGGCCTTACAGAGTTTTTACCAATATCAAGTTCTGGTCATCTGGTGCTTTTGCCACAACTACTGGATTGGACGGACCAAGGTGTAGGTATTGATGTGGCGGCTCATTTAGGAAGTTTAGTGGCCGTTCTACTTTTTTTTGCAAGCAAGTCCAGGGACGCAAACAACTCAGAGTTTAAGTTAAAGCCTGTAAAATTAATTGCAGATTTTGGTCCTCTCTTGAGGATTCTTACTCCTAGGCTCAAGAGCCAAAAAGCTAGCTATTTTTCCGCCTATATTTTGGGCTTGGCAGTTGCTACTTTGCCTGTGGCAGCATTGGGCTTTTTTTTTAGAGACTTTGTTGCATCGGATTTGAGAACTATCAAAGTAGTTGCTTATTCCACAATATTTTTTGGATTGATTTTGGGCTTTGCTGACAGGTTTAGAGGAAAAAAAACTTTGAATGACCTTTCTTTAGGTTGTTTGATTATTATTGGAATTGCGCAAAGTTTCGCTCTGATTCCAGGTGTGTCTCGGTCAGGAATTACGATTACAGCGGCTTTACTGCTTGGGTTCTCCCGTAAAGCTGCAGTTTCAATATCGGCCATTTTAGCAGTGCCTGTTATCGGTCTTTCTGCAGGTTTCGAGTTGAGTCATTTCCTCCAAATTGCAGACCGCAGAATAGTTTTTGATGTGATTTTGGTGTCGGGGATGTCTTGTTTATCCGCATATATTTCACTACTTTTTCTTTTCCAGCTTGTGGAGAAAGTGGGTATGACCCCATTTGTAATCTACCGAATCGTTTTGGGTGGGATTCTTCTTCTATTATTTGTCGACTGATTTTAGTCCTGTTCTATATTCGATTATGGTTTCTCGTATTTTTTTCGCTCGTTCAATTCTTAATGTTTGGCTTATAGTGGAGTAAGCCGTTTTTGCTATCTCCTCATCAGTAAAAAATGACCTGGCTGATAGCTTAGAAGTTTCAGAGAGGGCTTCCATAAAAAAACCGGTCAGCTTTTTTACGTAATTAGAAGATTTAGCAGGTTCAATAATATGTCCCAAAATCTTAAGCAGTCTCGTGAACTTCTCGGGGCGTCGAAAAGTGTCCATCTCTTCAAATAATTGAAGGACATCTTGCTCCCCTAAGGACGCGTAATTCATTATCTTTTCATTAAAATCTAGGTACATTGTACAAGTTTCGGCAGTGCGTCTGTTTAGCTTCAATCGTTCAATTAGGTTTTTAATTTGGGTTTTCTCTCCATTTTCTTGTAGCCCGTAGTTTCCAGCTCGGGTTAAAAATACTATGAAACGCTCCTCTGCCATCCTGTCTTGCCCTTCAAAATGTTTTAAGGCTTGAAAAATCGGATCATCTGCGTTGAGTAGTTGGGGAAGATCAAGCTCCGGTAATAAGTGGGGAATCGCTTCGCATTTTTTCAGGGTTTCAAAAAAATAGTTTGGATGGTGACCTGCGATTGCAAGACGTAGCTCCCTCTCTATTCTCTCGACGGATAGGCTCTTTAGCTCTCCGGATTTCACCATATCTAGCATCAAACTTTGTGTTTCTTCGGCAATTTGAAAGCCTAGAGTAGCAGAGAAGCGCGCGCCGCGTAGCACCCTTAAAGGATCATCTCTGAAGGCGTCAGTTATGTGTCGAAGAGTTTTTCTCTCTATGTCTTGAAGTCCTCCAAAAGGGTCAAATATTGTCCCAGTGGAATCTTTTGCGATTGCATTAATGGTAAAGTCCCGACGAGCTAAATCTTCTTCCAAGGTAATTCCCTTCGAGGTATCAGTTGAAAAACCCCTGTGACCGAGGCCTTCTTTTTTTTCAGTTCTAGCTAGAGCGTATTCTTCCTTAGTGGTCGGGTGGAGAAAGACGGGGAAATTTTTACCCACCCGTTTGTACCCAGCATCGATTAATTCCTTTTCGGAGCCATTTACAATGACATAGTCCCTATCTTTTGGCGCGTTACCTAGGATTTCATCCCTTACTGAACCTCCAACTTGGAATACTTCCATCATTAGTCGATAGGCTCTAATTATCTTCCCGCTAAATTTCTATATTCAGAATAGCGGCCTTTTATGTTTTTTTGGCCAAGGTAAGACGGAAGGATTTCGCTCATCCTTGTAGGTCGAATTCCCAGAGTATCAAGTGAGTCAACTCTTTTGCAGACCGAGTCTTTCTGTAAAGCTCTCAGGTTGTCCTTTGAGAAGGGTTTGCCTGGAAAGAATTCTAAAGTGTGTGCCTGTATCGCTGACAACAGACTATTGAGTGGTATTATTCGGGCATTAATTCCAGAAACTTCACCTATATATTCTACTATTTCTTTTAGTGACTGAACTTCGGGTCCACCAAGTTCATAAATTTGGCCTGCAAGCGAATCATTTTCAATAATGTTCATTATTGCTTGAGCAACATCACCTACATAGACGGGCTGTAGCCTGCTTTTCGGGCAGGCTAATGGAAGTACTCCTCTGGTAATGCTCAGAAGTTTAGCGAATCGATTAGTAAATTTATCGTTTGGGCCAAAGATGACTGATGGTTGAACTATTGACGTGCGTAATTTTGGGCTTTGCTCCGATTTTAATAATTTTTCTGCATGTCCTTTTGAAGATTGATAGAAAGACTCAGAGCTAGGATCGGCTCCAAGGGAGCTTACCTGTAGCAAATGAGAAATGCCATTAGTCTTGCAGGCTTGTATTAGTCTGTTTGTTAGTTCAACATGAACATAGTCGAAACCCTTACCGTTATCCTTTCGTTCATTCAAGATCCCGACTAGATTTACAACACAATCACACCCTTCGAAAAATCGATCTATCTGCTCCTGTCGATTCATGTCAACTTTCCCTATCTTGGTGTTTGGAAGCACCCAAAGCTTGCGGGAGTTATTTTCTTCCCTTGTAGCTATTCGTACGGAGTGTCCTTTTTTTACCAGTAGGTTCGCTAAAAAACTACCCAGAAAACCGCTTCCTCCTTGAAGTCCTATTATCAGTTTCTTCATAACCAACATCCCTTTTTCCTAAATTTATTACTATGATGAGGAATCAGCCCAATCTCTTCGCTAATCCTTTTTACCGGCAGGCCAAGTCGCCATTCATAAATTCTTGAGTAAAAGATTGCTCTCCTAACATACCTCCTAGTCTCCGTTATTGGAATAGAGTCGATCCACATTCTAGGATCTCCGCATCGCTTCTTCTGCCATCTCCTTGCTCGGTGAGGTCCCGCATTATAGGCTGCGGCGGCCATAGCAAAATTGCCATCGAATTTTTCCAATAACCCACTTAGGTAGGCAGTCCCTATCATTATATTTAGCTGTGGTTTGTAAAGGTTTTTAATTCTTCCCAAGCGGATCCCATTCTGTCTGGCGGTGAGCCGTGCGGTAGATGGAATTATTTGCATTAAACCCCTAGCGTTAGCTGTGGAGCGAGCAAATGGATCAAAAGCGCTTTCTGCCCTTATAATTGCCAGCGTGCGATTTAGAGATAAGGGTTTAAAATTTTTATAACTCCGTCCTATTTTTAGCTTAGCCCCGACTTTAAGAACATCACTAGAGTGTAGCTGGTTCCAGAAGCGGAGATCTTTAATGGTGACATCATGGTTCTTTGCTATCTTCCAGAGTGACTCGCCATTTTTGACCGTATAGAGTGCCTGTTTTTTATTATTTTTAGAAGAGGATCCCTGATTAACAATCAGTTTTTGCCCCGGCTGTATTACAGCGCTCTTTTTTAGTTTGTTCCATTGGCGGAGCTTGTTAATTGTTATTCCAAATCTTTTAGATATTTTCCACAATGAATCACCCTTCCGCACTACATATTTATCTCTTGGAACAAGTTGTTCCTCTATTTCTTTGAGATATCTCAACGGAAATCTCAGTTCTAGATCATCATAAGATGATGCTCTTCCCAGGGCGAATATTGAACCTTTAGGCCAGTTCCAGTTGTCCGCAATTTTTGCAGCGAACTCTAACTGGTGATCGGTGCTTCGGTCGAGTTCGTGAAAAAACTCACGTTTTGCCTCGAGTGTTTTTCCGATTTTGAATAATTCGTTTGCACGTCCAAATTTTGAGGCTTCTAGGGCGGTGCTCATTTGTGTTTTTGTAAACTGAACAATCCTATGATTGAACTGATATTCTGTTCCCAGTATGTCAGCCGCTAAGAACCCATGGTAGTCGCGACGTTTCGCGATAGTGGATAGCAATTTGTTCGATTCAATTTCTCTTCCCACCTTTCCTAACGCATAGGCGCGCCAGAAATCGAGGCGAGATCTTGAAATATCATTCCTGGCGGATTTGCTTGTCCATTTTATTATTTTGGGCCAATCTTGAAAATAAATACCCATGGCAAGACGATTTCTTTCTGCAGATTGAGTGATGAACTCGTCTTCTACGGAGCCAAAAAAATAAAGGGCCCTCTCGTCCTGAACTCGGGTGGCAGCAGTGCCTAAACTTATTAAAACTTCTGATCGTTGTTGTTTAGAGAAATCGTATTTTATCGATATTGTAGTCCATGTTTTGATGGTTTTTTCCAAACTTGATCTGGATAGTCTTTTAATTCCATAAACGAGCACGTCTCTTGCTTCAGGAGTGTCGGGTAGTTTATTGTTTTGGAAAAATCGTCGCGGTGAGCGTCGTGCATAGTCGAAATTTCTCCGTAATTTCACTAGCTTTTTATCTGTAAGATAACGGGAGAGGTATTTTGCGAGGGAGACGTTATTTTTGTGGTATGACTTTTTAATTCGCTCCCATACGATCGAATCAGTCAAGCTATCGGTACTATATAGAAATTTGAAAGCGGGGTCGCATTCCTTTGGTAGGGAAGTGCCTTGGTTCCAGGTGGACTTAATTTCTTCTATTATCGAGGCGCCTTGCCCAAGTCCTATCTTAGCCTCGTAAAACTTACAAGTGATCGCGGGTTCTGAGAATCTGCCTTTTTGATAATAATCTAAAAAACTACGCCATTGCCTATTTCTGTGTAGCCGATTGAGCCATCGCTTTCTTAATAATTTTTCAATTCTAGAACCTTTTTCTTTGGTCAAGAATAAGTCAATTTCGCGGATATTTTTTTTGTTTAATCGTCGTTTTAGATCTTGATATACCAAATATCCGTAGAGAGGATGATCAGGGAAGTCTTCTATCAAGTTTCGAGCTTCTTTCGTTCGTCCCAACCTCTGATATCTTAATGCCTTTTTAAATTGTTTGGTTGCTTCTACACTAGACGATTCACTCGACGTGCTAATAGTAGGGCACAATAATAAAGAAAAGGCTAGCAGTAACCGTATGAACACGACAGGCTGAATTTTTAAAAAATTTGATGACATTCTTATAATTCTTCGTCAACTTAAAAGTGCTGCTAAAATACTGATTACTACTTGTGCTATCGGCACAAGTAGCCCTAATAAATTATTAATAAGGGAGGTATCATAATAGATAATGAAGAATAATCTAAGTGCAAGTTATCATAGTGTTGTTCACCAAATACTGAGAGAACGGAGAACTTCTCATCACTTTTCTGATGAAGATATACCAGAAAGCCTCATTGAGAACGCAGTGGAGAGCGTGCGGTGGGCTCCAAATCATTATTTAACGGAACCCTGGCGAGTATACTTGCTGGGGCCAGAAGTCAAAAATCAAATTATTTCCCTAAATAAGGAAATTTTGGAGGGTAGCAAGGGTGAAAAAGCTGCAGAGATAAAAGCAGCTCGCTGGAAAGAAATACCTGGTTGGTTGCTTGTAAATTGTATAAAGAGTGAAGATGAATTAAGACAGGTGGAGGATTATGCGGCTTGTTGCTGTGGGATTCAAAACCTCATGTTATCTTTTTGGGCGGATGGAGTTGGTGTCAAGTGGACCACTGGAGAGGTTACTCGAGATCCGCGACTAGCGCAGATCGTAGGGTTCAATACTGAGCAAGAAAATGTAGTTGGGCTGCTATGGTTTGGTGTTGCTAAAGGAGTAGCCGAACAAAAAAGGAAACCTATTGATCATTATTTTTTTCGAGTGCCATAGCACGCGCCCTTTCAGCTGCAGCGGATTGACCCGCGGGTGTGGAAGGTGGGACCTCATACCAATCTCCCAGGTTTGTTTTTATTAGGGAGGATAGCAAATTTACGTGATTTTGTGAGTCGTTGAGCGCATCGATATAAGTTAATCGTTTACCTCCATGTTCGATAAATAACTCTTTGTTTTGGATGGCTATCTCTTCAAGAGTTTCCAAGCAATCAACGGCGAATCCAGGACAAATAACATCAACTGTCGATATTCCAGAAGTTGCTAAATTTTTTAGTGTGTCATCAGTGTAAGGAGTTAACCATTCGCCAAAGCCCACCCGTGATTGAAATGTAACGATTGCGCTTTCAGGTTTGATCTCAATTTTCTCGCACACAAGCCTAGCCGTCTCTTGGCATTGGCAGTGGTAGGGATCACCCTCTAAAAATGTGGATTTTGGAATGCCGTGAAAGGAAAACAGGAGTTTGTCAGATCTCCCTTTTTGAGCCCAATGGTCAATAATTTTTTTCGCCAAGGCGCTGATGTAGCGCTCTTCGTTATGATAATTAGAAGTAAATCTAATTTGAGGTACCCAGCGAAGGCTTGAGCAATAGTTAAATACTGCGTCATAAATAGAACCGGTGGTGGCAGCTGCATATTGAGGGTACATTGGGACAACAAGTATTTGCCTTGCCCCCTTATCTATAAGTGCTTCAAGAGCACTGCCAATCGAGGGGTTTCCATATCTCATTCCGAGCTCGAAAGTTACCCAACTCCTGTCTAAGTCTCTTTCAATTTGAGTCTTCAAGTTTTTTGAGTGAAACAAAAGGGGTGAACCAGATTTTGTCCATATTTTTGAATATGCCCGCGCAGATCGAGTGGGTCGAGTATTTAAAATAATTCCATGAAGGATGGGAAGCCATAAAATCCGAGGTAGCTCGACGATACGAGGATCACTAAGAAATTCTGCTAAATAACGTTTGACAGCTTTGCGTGTGGGTTTGTCGGGGGTTCCAAGATTACAAAGTAGAACTCCTACAGATATTTTTTTCCCATGCTCGAAGTTTTTTGATCCCTTAAAATTCGTCATTATTACCTCTTACCTCAATGTTTCTAATCTTTGCCAGGGCGTTCGATTTGTTTCCAATCATTATATTAGATGGCATGCTAATTTACTTCAAAGCAGAATAATGCCAAACTCCCCTCATTAAAGGTGGGATTTGCGAAAATATGGATTGCGTTACGTCAATAATCTAATTTGCGTTTTCGAGCCTTTTGATAAATAACTATACACAACCCTGAGGAGTCTTCGGCATAAATGCGATTCTGCAGCCATTGTGGCTCGTCAAACATAGTTTTCACAACGCCAGAGGGAGATAACCGACCACGCCAGCATTGTGAGTCTTGTGGTGCTGTATTTTATGAAAACCCAAAAATCGTAGCAGGCTGTATACCGGTATGGGAGGATAGCATCCTGATGTGTAAAAGAGCGATCGAGCCAAGGTATGGACTATGGACTTTGCCGGCGGGTTTTATGGAGAATGGAGAGAGCACGCTTGAAGCGGCAGAAAGGGAAACATCAGAGGAAGCCTGTGCCGAAGTAAAGCATAGTAAATTATTCGCTTTATTTAACTTACCTCAGATAAATCAGGTGTATATGATGTTTATATCTGAGCTTGTGTCGTTAGATTTTTCTCCTGGAGAAGAGACCTTGGAATGCTCTTTGTATGAGAAGCAAGATGTCCCATGGGACTCTATTGCGTTTCCAACAATTACTTATTCATTGAGGTTTTTCTTTGAAGATAGGAAGAAGGGCAGCTTCAAGTTTCATTGTGGCGATGTTTTTAGGGAAGGATCGGAAAGTAAGTTTGTGGCTCACGAAGTTTTAGGGTAGAGGGTTGCTATGAATGTTGCGAGTATGGTGAATGCTTTTGGTGGTGGTAAGTTATTTTCTTGCAAAGAAAATGATGAAAATTCCCATTCAAATTTCTCAGTATCCGAAGCGAGTGTTTCAAATTCTGTGGTAGTTAGCTCTAGTGCTGCGGCGAATTTAGTGATGCTTGGTGCCGGGTATTTTTGTCCGCTTACTGGATTCCATAACAAGGACGATGCCCTGTCGATTTGTGAGGGCATGAGGATGCAAAACGGTCAGTTCTGGCCTGTTCCTGTTTTAAATTTGCTCCGAACGCATGAAGGGATTTCTGAGGGTGATGTGGTGGCACTGAAAGATCCAAATGTGGAGGATTGCCCTATCTTAGCTTATCAGAGGGTCGAGTCGGTTGAGCGATTGACTTCTATCGAAATGGAGAGAATGACGAAAAATATTTTTGGTACATTGGATAAAAAACACCCGGGAGTGGAGACCTTCCTGTCTCAAGGACCTGTGTTAATTTCGGGGGACGTACTAGTGCTGAACTATAGTTTCTATGAAAACTCATTCGCCGGAACCTTCGTAACCGCTGGTCAAATAAGAACTGCTTTTGCTCAGAGGAACTGGCAAAAGGTCGTAGCTTTTCAAACTAGAAACCCAATGCATAGGGCCCACGAGGAATTGTGCAAAATAGCAAAAAATGAGTTGGGAGCGGATGGGGTTTTGATACACATGCTGCTAGGTAAATTAAAGGAAGGCGACATCCCTGCAAATGTGCGAGATAGTGCAATTAGGACAATGGTAGAACTGTATTTTGCCGAGAATACGGCGATGGTGTGTGGATATGGTTTTGATATGCTTTATGCGGGACCAAAAGAGGCTCTGTTGCATGCAGTGATAAGGCAAAATGCTGGGTGTAGCCATCTTATAGTTGGTAGGGACCATGCCGGTGTTGGAGATTATTATTCTCCTTTTGCGGCTCAAGAAATCTTTCACTCTGAATTAGTATCTAGTGCCTATGAAATCGAAATTTTTGAGGCGGACCATACTGCCTTCTCAAAAAAGCTCAATAAGGTCGTGATGATGCGAGACGTTCCAGATCATGTGCCTGAAGATTTCATAATGCTCTCTGGCTCAAGGGTCAGAGAAATGCTGGGTAATGGAGAAGCACTGCCACCTGAGTTTGCGAGACCCGAAGTTGCAGATATCTTAATGGCTTATTATCAGGGATTAAGAAATATCTAAGGAATTGAAATGAGTAATGAAACCCTTTTCGAAAAAATTATCAAAAGAGATGTGCCAGCTGATATTCTATATGAGGACGTGGAAGCGATAGCGTTCAAGGACATCAATCCTCAAGCGCCTTTCCATGTTTTAGTATGTCCTAAAGTGCCTATTAAGATGCTTTCAAATTCTACAGCTGAAGATGAGAATTTGTTGGGTCGTTTAATGCGAATTGGAGCGTCTTTAGCTAAAGATGCTGGATTTGGGGAAAATTTTAGGGTCGTAATAAATAATGGGTCGGATGCTGGACAGACTGTTTTCCATCTACATTTGCATTTTCTGGCGGGTAGAAAGCTTGTTTGGCCACCTGGGTAGAACTAGGGATAGGAACTTCTAGCGCTTCATCGCGTCAAAAAATTCGCCGTTGTTTTTTGTTGCTTTTAAGCGCTCTAAAAGGAACTCTATACCTGCTATTTCGTCCATAGGGTGTAATAGTTTTCTCAGTATCCACATTTTTTGTAGTTCATCAGGTTTGGTGAGGATCTCTTCTCTTCTCGTCCCTGAGCGGTTAATGTTCACAGCAGGAAAAATTCTCTTTTCTGCAATTTTTCGATCAAGATGAATTTCCATGTTCCCTGTTCCCTTGAACTCTTCGTATATTACATCGTCCATTCTTGAGCCTGTGTCGATCAAAGCAGTGGCTATTATCGTGAGACTTCCTCCTTCTTCAATGTTTCTTGCCGCCCCGAAAAACCTCTTGGGCCTTTGAAGTGCGTTGGCATCTACTCCACCGGTAAGCACTTTTCCTGATGAGGGCACCACTGTGTTATATGCTCTGGCTAGTCGAGTGATTGAATCGAGCAAGATTACGACGTCTTTCTTGTGTTCCACCAATCGTTTAGCTTTTTCGATAACCATCTCCGCTACTTGTACGTGACGGCTAGCTGGTTCATCAAATGTGCTAGAGATCACTTCTCCCCTAACAGACCGTTGCATTTCGGTAACTTCCTCTGGTCTTTCGTCAATTAATAATACTATTAAGAAGCAATCTGGATTGTTAGCTTCAAGCGAGTGGGCGATACTTTGCAGCATCATAGTTTTTCCCGCTTTGGGTGGGGATATTATCAGTCCTCTCTGTCCTTTGCCTATTGGGGAGGCTAAGTCGATAACTCTTGGAGGTAAATCTTCGGTGCTTCCGTTGCCTAATTGAAGCTCTAACCGATCTTGAGGAAATAGAGGCGTTAAATTTTCGAAGACCACTTTATTCTTTGTATTTTCGGGCGGCTCCAAATTTATTTTTCCAACTTTAAGGAGGGCAAAATAACGCTCTCCATCTTTGGGAGGTCGAATTCTCCCTGAGATTGTATCTCCCGTGCGTAGGCTAAAACGTCTTATTTGGCTCGGGGAAACGTAAATGTCGTCCGCTCCTGCAAGGTATGATGAATCTGAGGATCTGAGGAACCCGAACCCATCTTGAAGAATCTCCAGGACTCCATCGCCAGAGATGTTCTCGCCTTTTTTAGCGTGTGCCTTAAGTATACTGAAGATTACATCTTGTTTTTTCGATCTTGCGACTCCATCTAGTCCCATTTCTTCAGCAATAGCGACTAGTTCAGCCGCGGATTTTCGTTTTAGTTCCGTTAGGTTCATCATGGTGAATAGGGTGTGCCTTTGTGTTTGGATGTGATCTTGAGGATTCGAGGTGTAGCTCGCGACCCGAACGCGGTTTTTGTTGTAATTTTTTTGGAATCTAGAAGATGTTGAGAAGAAACTTTCTAGCTTTCAGTAAAGGACGATACCACACGCAGGAGGTATCGTCCACAGGTCTGTCAATTTAATTAGTTATTACTCCAGGGTAATGGATTCATTCAAATATTACTATCTATAAAAGTTGTGAGTTGAGACTTGTTTAAAGCTCCCGTGTGGGTGGCAATTACATTTCCGTCTTTGAATAACATAAGAGTAGGTATGCCCCTGATTCCGTATTTTTTTGAAATTTCGTGATTTTGATCAACGTCTAGTTTTGCAATTTTTACTTTTTTTTCATATTCCCTCGAAACCTCGTCTAAAATTGGTGCTATGCTCTTACACGGGCCGCACCATTCTGCCCAATAGTCGACTAGGACAGGTTGTTCCGAATTAAGAACTTCCAGCTCAAATGAATTATCAGTTACGTGGACTAAGTGTGTGCTCATGTTATGTTTGTTTTCCTTGAATATGTTTATTGAGTTCCCATTTTTGAATAATTGGAGGTTGAATTGCAAGACCTAGATAATAGGGGAGGGCAAAAAAAAGTCCCGGAAGCTTCAGGAAAGTCAGCTTTGAGCTTTTCCGAGCTTGATTTGGACGAGAGGTTGACTAGAGCGCTTTCAGATGTAGGCTTTAGTTCCTGTACACCAATTCAAGCAGAAACACTGCCCCTGCTTCTAAATGGCACTGATGTGGCTGGCCAGGCTCAAACTGGTACCGGCAAAACCGCGGCCTATTTATTAGCAATGTTAAATACTCTTTTGAAAGACGATATATCCAAAGTGGGTTTTTTTAAAGGAGAGAAAAGCTTACCTAGGGGTTTAGTTGTCGCGCCCACGCGTGAGTTAGCGATTCAGATCTACAATGATTTGGAGGTTTTAGGGAAAAATGCGAACTTATCCTATGCTTTGGTTTATGGAGGGATTGATTATGAAACTCAAAAAATTAAGGCATCGCAAAAAGTTGACATTTTGATCGGTACTCCGGGGAGATTAATTGATTTCTTTAAGCAAGGAATTTTCTCGCTGAAAAATGTCAAAGCCTTGGTCTTGGACGAAGCTGACAGGATGTTTGACTTGGGTTTCATAAAGGATTTAAGATTTTTACTTAGAAGAGTTCCGGCGCCATCAAAAAGACTAACGATGCTTTTTAGCGCCACACTATCTTTTAGGGTTAATGAATTGGCCTATGAGCATATGAATAATCCTCATACTGTAAGGATCAAGCCAGACCAACGAATTGCAGAAAAAATTGAACAGAAACTTTATCACGTTGCGTCTTCGGAAAAGATTAAGTTGTTAGTCGGCATACTGCAAGGATTTGAAAACGTTCGAGCAATCGTATTTGTGAACACCAAGAGGACAGGAACAACTTTAGTTCGATTTTTAAAGGCCAACGGTTGTCATGCTAGAGCTCTTTCGGGGGATGTGGCTCAAGACAAGCGCCAAAAACTTATACAGGATTTCAAGGAAGGCAGATTGGATGTGGTTGTTGCAACCGACGTAGCCGCTAGGGGGCTGCATATTCCAGGCGTTGAACTAGTGATTAACTATGACTTGCCCCAAAATAATGAGGACTATGTTCATCGGATAGGACGAACCGCAAGAGCAGGGGCCTCGGGATCGGCAGTAAGTTTTGCTTGTGAGGAATTTGTTTTTTCTTTAGAAGATATAGAAGAATACATAGGAATGAAAATTCCGGTTAGCTCTGTTGAGGAGAGTCTCATGCCCGATTTGAAAGTGCCGGAAAAACCAGAACATCGTAGTTTGAAAAAGAAGGATGGTTTTTCTAAAAAAAATCACAGCCGGTCTAAGAAGAAACTATAATAATCGATTATTTTAATTAGGAGGGTGAGTTTAAGTGATCTTTCATTTACGCGAAAAAAATCTTAAACATATTGGTGCCTGGTTAAGTGTTTTAGCGGTTTTTATTTTGCTATCCGCCTGCGGCCAAAAGGGTGCTTTATACTTACCAGAAGAGCCGAATGACTTGAGTTATGTTACTAGAGCAGGGAAGGGCTCCTCCAAGGTGCTGAATTTGAATACACGGTCTAAATAATGACTTTCGAATATAAAGGTGAAAACCTGTACTTTGATGGTTTTAATTTATCAAAAATCGCGGATGATTTTGGAACCCCTTGTTATGTTTATTCAAGGAACTTGATCGAGAGTAACTTTAAAGAATATCAGGCTGCTTTTGGTGAAAGGGAGCATTTGATTTGCTATGCGGTAAAAGCAAACTCTAATCTATCTATTCTTAAAAATCTCAAAGCTTTAGGCGCTGGCTTTGATATAGTCTCTGATGGAGAGCTGGAGCGGGTGAAGTGCGTAGAGAACTCTTGTGCCAACATTGTATACTCTGGAGTCGGAAAGACAGAGGCTGAAATAGAAAATGCTATCAAGTCGGGCGTTGGGTGCATTAATCTAGAGTCTCTAGATGAGCTAAAAATGATTCTTGCGATCGCCAAACAATTAGGTATTGTGTTGCCAGTTTCGGTAAGGGTGAATCCCAATGTTAACCCTAATACCCATCCGTATATTTCTACAGGTTTGAAAGAAAATAAGTTCGGAGTTCCTATAGAAGATGCCAGAGAGCTCTATGAACTAGTATCCAACTCAGAGTGGCTGGTACCGATTGGAATAGCGTGTCACATTGGTTCTCAACTAACTGATTCAAATCCAGTAATAGAGGCTGTGCGAGAAGTTGTACACCTAGCTGAAGAGCTAAAAAGAATTGGTATTCCTCTTAAAGATATTGACGTGGGTGGAGGTCTGGGAATTAAATATGATAATGAGGGTCCGCCTTCTATTAGGCAGTGGGTGTCTGACATTAAATCCTGTGTGCCTTCATCCTTTCGAATTAAAATAGAACCAGGTCGTTCCATTGTGGGGTCTGCAGGGGTTCTCTTAACTAAAATTATAGCTTACAAAGACAACGGAAAACGCAAGTTTGCAATCTCTGATGCAGCAATGAATGATCTTTTGCGCCCCGCTTTATATAACGCCTACCACCAAGTGCTTCCCTGTATCAAGCAAGAGAAAAGGCGAGGTCTCTCCTTTGATTTGGTTGGTCCGATTTGTGAAACGGGGGATTGGCTTGCGAAACGGCAGAATTTTTCAGTAAGCCAAGGAGATTTACTAGCAATAAAAGATGTTGGGGCGTATGGTTTTTGTATGGCATCGAATTATAATTCCCGACCGCGTCCGCCAGAAGTTCTTATTGAGAAAGATGGTACTGCCCGCCTAATTCGAACTAGGGAATCGGTTGCCGATATGCTGGTTATGGAGACTAAATGCCTTAAGGGATAGAAGGAAAAAATTGTTGTAAAATGAAGTTTGATTTGAGTTTTTGGTCAACTATTAGGTTGGGATTTTTCTATCTAGGTATGATTAATCTTATTTCGCCCGGAGCTGCTAGCTCAGAGGTTGTATATAAAACTATTGATGAAGATGGTGTCCCATTATTCTCAGACAAAATCAATGGGGAGCATGAGAGGGTTTTATTACCTAAGAGCAACAAGACTAATGTTTTCGAATCCCCTCCAACAAAGATGATTGCTATTGAAGAGAAAGAGCCTAAGCAAATATACAAGGTAGAAATCTTATCACCCCCTATAGATCACACGTTTAGGAATAGTGAAAAAGTGTCTGTGAGAATAAACGTAAAACCTCGTCTGGCGTCGGGTTCTGGTCATGAGACCCGTGTGTTTTTAGATGGCGATTTGCTCTCCGACCATGGTTCTTCTACGAACTTTCAAATTAGAGATTTAGAGCGAGGTGCGCATACCTTAGAAGCGGTATTGACGGATATAGCTGGACGGGAATTAACTCGTTCTGAAGTCAGAACCTTTTTTGTACAAAAAGCCTCTATTTTCAATAGGCGCCGTTTTAACAATTAGCGTCATTACCTTAATGTCGTACTAAGGACTGTAAAGAAAAACTATTTTAAAAGGCTTTTTTTTCATGGAGACATCCTCATTGGTTTCTGAATGCCCCAAAAAGATTAATGTAGACCAACTAGAGACAGTAATTCTGCTAGTTGATAGTAATTATCGTATTTTAGACATGAATAGATCAGCTCAAAAAATGTTCGCTGTAGGGGATAGTAGGAGAAGAAACTGTACCTTAGGCAATATTCTTCCTTATCCGCAAAGACTACAGGAAATAATTGACATAGCAATTAGCAATAGTTCGGTTATCGTAGAGCGAGAGCTTGATATTCAATTCGACGCTAATTACTCGAAAGTCATTGATTGTGTTGTCTCTCCAGCTGCTGTTTCAGGGCACGAGTTGGGTTGCTGTTTTGTCGAAATTAGTGATAAAGAATCTTTTCAGAAAATAAAAGAAGCCAACGAGCTCACCCATCAAAATGATATTTGGGAAACAATCGCGCGCGAACTAGGACACGAAATAAAGAATCCTTTAACAGGGATACGAGGAACAACGCAATTACTGAAAGAGGAATTAGCGACTGCAAAATATGATGACTTCATAGACACTATTCTTGAGGAAGTAGACAGACTGAGTGCACTTTCGAACCGAATGCTTGGTGGTGATCTAAATGCCGTCAAATTAGAGTATGTGAATTTACATGAAGTCCTTGATCATGTGAATAATCTAGTAGTTGCTGAGAATAAGACCAACCAAAGAAATCCCTTAGGGTCTGAAGACACTTCGTCGAAAAATGTTAAAATAATAAAGTCTTACCAGCCCCCCATAATCGTGAAAGGCGATCAAAGCCAGCTCACGCAAATTTTCCTGAATTTATTGAGAAACGCGGTTCAAGCACTAGAAGGCAAGGGTGAAATATCTATTAACACAAGGGTAGGATATAAGACTGCTATCGGCGGTGAGGTGTTCAATAGGGTGGCGGAAGTGAGGGTTATAGACAATGGTAGGGGAGTGGATCCTAAGCTGAGGAATTCAATTTTCCTTCCTCTTGTTTCCGGGACACAAGAGGGTACGGGATTAGGTCTATCTATTGCTCAAAAGCTTGCGAGGGCTAACCGTGGCATAATTACTCTGGAGAGAAATATAAAGAAAACTGAATTTCTGGTTCGAATACCAATAGGAGATTAGATTGGAGCAGATTAAAGAAGTTTGGATAGCCGACGACGATAAATCTATTCGTTGGATGTTGGAAAAAGCGGTGAAGAAGGATGGTCTTAAGGTTCGTTTGTTTTCTGATGCTGATCAATTGATTGTAGCACTCAAGGTCGGAAACCCAGATCTTGTTTTGTCTGATATTAGAATGCCTGGTACCGAAGGGCTTGACTTGTTGGCGCATCTAAAGAAGGAGAAGCCTTCAACGCCTGTTATTATTATGACCGCTTATGCTGACTTGGAAAAAGCGGTGAGTTCTTTCTCTGGGGGGGCTTTTGAATATATGCCGAAGCCTTTTGATGTCTCAGAGATGATGTCTGTCATTAGGCGCGGTCTAAGAAATGTTGATGATGTCGAAGCTTCAACTGAAGCTGGCGGAATAAAATTGCCCGAGATAGTAGGTTCATCGACTGCAATGCAGGAAGTGTTTAGGTCAATCGGTAGATTGTCGGGCTCAGATATGACTGTGCTTTTGACCGGTGAATCAGGCACTGGTAAAGAATTAGTAGCTCGAGCCCTTCATAGGCATAGTTTAAGAGCCGACAAGGAGTTAGTGGCAATAAATGCGGCGGCGATTCCGAAAGATCTTCTAGAGAGTGAGTTGTTTGGCCATGAAAGAGGTGCCTTCACCGGTGCGGACGCAAGACGCCTCGGAAGGTTTGAGCAGGCGAATGGTGGTACATTATTTTTGGATGAGATAGGTGATATGTCTCTTGACCTTCAAGCTCGGCTATTACGAGTTCTAGCAAGCGGCGAGTTTTATAGGGTAGGTGGGCGGGAAGCAATAGTTACGGATGTGAGGTTGATCGCCGCGACAAACCATAGACTAGAAAATCGGGTTGATGAAGGGAAGTTTCGTGAAGATCTTCTGTACCGCTTGAATGTTATTCGCATGGAGCTGCCACCTTTAAGGGAGAGAAAAACCGATATAAAGAATTTAACAAACTATTTTGTTAGTACTATTTCTAATGAAATTAATATTCCTATTAAAACATTTTCTCTCGAAGCCATTAGGGTGTTGGAAAACTTTGGGTGGCCAGGGAATGTGAGACAGCTAGAAAATATTTGTAGAAGATTAATGGTAATGGTTCCGGGGAAAATCATTGAGCTTGAAGATATTCCGATAGAGATAAGAGGAGACTCCGTGCGCCAGGAAAATAGAGGCTCTTCAGATTGGGAAGATGCGTTCGCAGTGTGGTGCAAAGATTGGTTTGAGAAAAACGAAGGTCCACTGTTGAGTGAAGCTGTTGCAAATTTCGAGTCTGTCCTTATCAAGGTGGCCTTGTCTCTGACCGACGGCAGGAGACAAGAAGCCGCAAAGTTGATTGGATGGGGGCGTAACACCCTCACTCGGAAAATTACCGAGCTCGGTTTAGAGGATTAATTGGGATTCTTTAGCCACTCTGCAACCCTCTCTGAAAAATAGCTGAAAATGGCATCAGCTCCGGCGCGTTTAAAGCATAGTAAAGACTCTACGATAACCTCGCGTTCCAATTCGGGCTCCTCAGGATAAAGGTTTTTTAGCATTAGGTACTCGCCGCTGACTTGATAGGCGAAGGTGGGGACGGAGTATGTCTCCTTGACTCTCTTGAGGATATCTAGATAAGGCAACCCGGGTTTAATCATTACCATGTCCGCACCCTCTTCCAAGTCTAATGCCACCTCCCACAAAGCTTCATTGCTGTTGCTTGGATCCATCTGATAAGTTTTTTTGTCGGAACGTCCTAGGCTAGTTCCCGAGCCAATCGCATCTCTAAAAGGTCCGTAAAAAGTGGAAGCATATTTTGCAGCATAGCTAAGTAGGTTCACATTCTCATAACCGTTTTTATCAAGGATTGCCCGAATTTTACCTATTCTTCCGTCCATCATGTCCGATGGCGCTAAGATATCAGCTCCGGCTCGAGCTAGAGAGAGAGATTGTTCTTGTAATATTTCAACTGTTTTATCGTTTAGAATTTCACCATCTTCACCTAGGATTCCATCATGACCATGGCTCGTATAAGGGTCTAGGGCAATGTCAGTAATTATTCCGATATCCGGTACAGAATCTTTTATTTTTTTCACCGCGTTTTGAATAAGTCCGTTCGGATTGATAGCCTCTAATCCGTCGGCGGTTTTTTTTTCTTGTCCTATAGCAGGAAATAGCCCGACTGCTGGAATCTTTAGTTGATTTAAGTGAGCGACTTTTTCGACTGCTAGGTCAACCGAAAGTCGGGATACGCCCGGCATGCTCTTAATCGCTTCTTCCTTATTATTTCCTTCCATAATAAAGATTGGTTGCACAAGATCCGAACAGGATAGTCTAACTTCCTGTACTAGTTCTCTCAGAAAACTACGTCTGCGATTTCTTCTTAAACGCGTGGTGGGAAACCTTCGGCCGGTGAAAATCATAGTTTTTTATTTTTGGCTTGATAAAGTTGAATTCTTTATACTAGAAAATCATTTTTTTTCAAACAGAATTTGAATTTGATTTGAACCCGATAGAGGTAAATTTTTACGATCTCGGTAATTTTGCACAGGTACTCTCAATCCAAATTTTCGCTTCTTCGGTAACTTCTTTAGTTGTTTTATTATGGATGCTGATTGGCTTTCCTACTACAACTCTTATAACCCCCTCTTTCTTTAGAAAACTTTTACGCGGCCAAAAGGCGCCAGCGTTGTGCGCGACTGGAATCAATGGACATCCAAGCTGTCGGGCTAGAGCCGCTCCAGTCTGTTTATATTGACCTATTTCTCCCACTGGTATCCGGGTGCCCTCAGGAAAAATCAACACCCACCAACCTTGTTTGATTCTCTCTTCACCCTTCGTAAGAACGCTTTTTAGCGCTCTTACGTTTGATTTTCTATCAATAGCGATGGGGTTTAAGCTAGCAAGGCCCCATCCAAAAAAGGGAATCCAAACTAGTTCTTTTTTGATAACTTGAGATTGTCTTGGGAATATAAGTTGCAGTGATATCGTTTCCCATGCCGATTGATGCTTGCACATAATCACGCCCGGGGTTTGCGTGATATTTTCTACTCCTTCAACTGCCCAAGATAAGTCACAAGTCAATTTTAGCCACTTTAAGCAGGCGCGTGCCCATCCAGTAATTATCTTATATCTGGTGGGTCTATTTAAAGGAAAAATCAGTATGCTAATGATCGAATATATTACAGTTAATGGAATTAAACCCAAATAAAAAAGAGAAGATCGGATAAGGTTCTTCATGTCGTTTGATTAAACACAGTTTCTTGCATAGCTGTGGCCAAATCATCATATACAAGTATATCTGGTGGAGGATTGGAGTTTGCTTTCCCACTATTTACTAAAATTGGTCTTGCACCTATTTTTTTTGCGACCTCGATATCGGAAATTCTATCTCCGAAAAACGGACAGTCTTTGTAATTAATTCCCGTTCGTAGCCGGAAGCTATCGAGAAGAGCCGTCTTAGGTTTTCTGCAATCACAATTGTCCGCTGGATTGTGTGGACAAAAAAGAAAGGCATCTATTCTTCCTCCAAATTTTGCGAGCGTAGATTGCATTTTCCGGTTAATAGAATTGAGGTCCTCTATCGACATCCAGCCTCTACCAAGAGCTGATTGGTTGCTTACCACGATTATGTAAAATCCCTGACTTTTTGCTTTTGATATGGCTTCAAGGCTGCCCTTAATAGGTATCCAGTCTTTTGGGGTGAGGATGTAATCATCTCTTTCTTTATTTATCACGCCATCTCTGTCTAGTATTAAAGGTTTCATTTGGTTCTTTTGCCTAGTTTAGATCCAGATGAGTCAGGTCGCCGATTCTACATAAAAGTTCATTTGCCTCGTTCATGATAGAAAGGCGGTTTTCGGTTATTTCTTTATTATCAGTAATAACTTTCACTTCATCAAAAAATCTATCTATATGAGTTTTACAACCAGCTATTTCTATAAGATATTGTTGATAATCTTTTTGTTTGTACAGGACGTTGGTCGTTTGTTGAAGTTCCTCGTAATACTCTACTAGTGCAATTTCTGCGGGCATTTCTAATAAGTCTTTTCTGGGTTTTGACAATAGCTTAGCCTCTTCCTTTTTTTTAAGGATGTTAGATATCCTTTTGTGAGAGGCGATTAGGTCAGCCGCTTGGGGTAACTTGGAAAATGATTGTATCGCATCTATACGATGTGAGAGATCTAATGGGGATAGGCTTTCGCTTGCGAAGACAGCTCTACTAACCGAAGATTTGACTCCTCTGTCAGCTAAGTATCCCTTCATTCTATCAAAAATGAACTGACTTGAAACTGCTAGTGTCTCTGGTATCAGCTGACTGCGTTCGTAGCTTTTAGCTGCTATTTCTATTGCGTGGTTTAGGTCTATGTCAATTTCCTTTTCTAAAAGAATTCTAATCAATCCGATCGCAGCACGTCGCAAGGCGAAGGGGTCTTTGTCACCAGTAGGCTTTAATCCTATGCCGCAAATTCCTACAACTGTATCTAGCTTGTCTGCAAAGGAAAGGCATTGCCCCTCAGCTGTAGGGGGTAAACGGTCGTTTGCGAAGCGCGGGTGATAGAAATAGCGAATTGTTTCTTCAATCTGAGCCGTTTCGGGCTTCAGCGACGCGTAGCATCCTCCCATGATGCCCTGTAATCCAGGAAATTCTCTCACCATGTCAGTAGTAAGGTCACATCGGGAAGCTTTTGCAGCCAGCCGACAAACTTCTTCCCGGGCGTTAAATTGCGTACATATCGACTGAGTGATTTTAGCTATTCTTTCCGACTTCTCAAGTAGGTTTCCCAATCTGCGTTCGAAAACCACTCCGGCTAAACGCTGATATCTTTCCAGTAGGGGAGTTTTGATGTCCTGTTGATAAAAGAATTTTGCATCCTCAAGCCTGGGTGTTATTACTCTTTCATTTCCTTTCCTGACGATGTCTTCTTTTCTACTTTCGATATTGGCTATAGTAATAAAAGCATTTTTGAGATCTCCCGAATTATCACGAAGCGGAAAGTATTTTTGATGATCTTGCATGGTAGACATAATCACCTCCTCGGGAAGCGTCAAGAATGACTCGTCGAAAGTGCCTAAAATTGCCCGAGGCCATTCAACAAGTGAGCAGACCTCCTCAAGCAAATTTTCACTTACTATAGGTTCACAGTTATGTTCTCCAGCTAATTTATGAACTTCGGCCAGAATAGTTTTTTTTCTCTCATCGAAGTCGCAAATGACATAATTATCTTTCAGTATCCGAGAGTAATCATTAACGTTTGATAGGGCTAACTTGGTGCCGCCCATATGTCTATGTCCGTAAGTAAAGCTGTCAATATCGATGTTGAAGACCTTGCCCTTTGCTAGTTTGTCGCCATGAAAAACAGTAACCCATCTTATAGGTCGAATGAATTCTTCGTCCCCATCGCCCCACCTCATTTTTCGCGGTAGAGGGATTTTTTTTAATGTTTGGTCAACCACTTGTGGGATATCATCAATAAGATAACCTCCTTCGACCGTTGTGCGATGAGCCAGCCAAACTCCATCTCTTGTTTCAAATCTCTCTAGTTCTTTTAAGTCAACACCACAGGATTGTGCAAATCCTAAAGCAGCTTTTGTTGGGTTACCATCAGCATCGAAGGCCCTATTAAATCCTGGTCCTCTTTTCAATATTGCTTTACTGTTTTGCTTTTCTGGAATCCCCTCGATCACACAAGCGATCCTTCTTGGAGTCCCGTAGCTTTTACTGCCGCCAGTTTCGTAACCTAAAGATGCTAAGCGCCTCTTTATGGATTCACAAAAAGTTTCGGAGAGATGTTTAATTAATAATGGCGGTAGTTCTTCAAGGCCTATTTCTATTAGAAGAGGATTTTTCATGTGCTAGCACTTTCTGTCTTTGACAGTAGAGGGAAACCTAATTCCCCTCTAACCTCTAGATAAGCTCTGGCCACTTTTTGAGCCATGCTTCTTACTCGTAAAATATACTGTTGTCTTTCTGTAACCGATATTGCTTTTCTCGAATCAAGTAGGTTGAATGTATGTGAGGCATCAACCATTTGCTCGTACGCAGGAAAACAGAGTTGGCTTTTCACAAGTAGGTCCACTGCTTCTTCTTTGCCGGAAAAATTTTCTATAAGCCTACTAACATCTGCAGTCTCGAAATTATAAATAGAATGTTCTTTTTCACTTTGGTGGAATATGTCGCCATATGTGGTGATTTTTGCTTCAGAGTGATTTGACCATTCAATATCATAAACAGAGTCTTTTTCTTGGAGAAACATGGCTATCCGCTCTAATCCATAAGTTATTTCGCCCGATACCGGTTTACAATCTAGTCCTCCAACTTGTTGGAAATAGGTGAATTGGGTCACCTCCATTCCGTTCAACCAAACTTCCCAACCCAATCCCCAGGCTCCTAATGTTGGAGATTCCCAGTTATCTTCTACAAATCTTATGTCATTCGACTTAAGATCAATTCCTAAACTCGAAAGAGAGTTTAGATATAGGTCTTGAATGTTACTGGGTGATGGCTTAAGCAGTACCTGGAATTGGTAATAATGTTGTAGTCTATTCGGGTTTTCCCCATATCTTCCATCTGCTGGGCGCCTAGAAGGCTGCACATAAGCGGATTGCCAGGGTTCTGGTCCTAGTGCTCTAAGAAAAGTTGAGTGGTGAAACGTTCCTGCTCCCATTTGCATATCATGTGGTTGCAGAATCAAACAACCCTGTTCCTTCCAGAAGGACTGTAGTGATAGAACGATGTCTTGAAAACTATTTAATTTACTCAACTTAGTAACTCTGTTGTGATATTCGATGTTGAAAATCTTCTCAGCGGAAGTATAACTAGTGTTTCAATTGAAGGACATAAGGAATCGTCGAAAATTCTTGGGTGATATACTAACGCTCACTAGAATTTGTTTGGATTTCCTATTCTATTTCTGGAATAGTGATGTGATTTTTCTTTCAATAATTCGTCTTTTATACCTGGGGAGCAAGTAAATCCATTTTTGGTGTTCGTTGTTGAGGGCGTATTTTGAGTAGTCGATATTTGTTGTTGTGTCCTCACTTTTGAGATTTTTGATTTTTATTTTTGTGTAAACTTTTCCTCTCAATGAATAGTCCAACAAAATTATCCCAATGTTCTCAAATAACTGAACGGTAGTGCTTCTTATAGGTACAGCATCTCCTAACCTTTTGCTAGATAGCACGTCATCAAATCTGAGATCTTTTAGTAAAGAGCCGAAAGAGGATATGAGAGTGGCACTTTTTGGTTTCAGTCCCTCGGGGATATCTTGGAGAGTAAATAGTGTCTTTGACCTGTTGGTCTTTGTGACGGTGATAGTAGGGTTCCCTCTGGCCTCAATAACCACTGATTTAATCATTTCTGATTCGATATTTATTATTCTTGAATCCACCCAAGCTATAGGGTGCGCTGAAAAATCGATTGCACCCTCTATCACCCATGATTGGGCCTCACCACTTTTTCGCGCGAAATAACGTTCGCTAGTGGTGTCGGTGATCTTTTTGCCTATTATCAGGCTAGCCAAAGTTTTATTGCTAGAGGTAGAGAAAGTTATCTGCTGTCTGGGTATTCCCTCTTCTCCTAAATCATTCACACCTAAAATTCGATGCCCTGCGTCCGAAGTGGATTTCTTCTCTACCTTTTTCAGGCGAGCTATTTGAAGAAGTGTTCCTCGTATTAATTCAGGTTTCGCCAAAAAGTTATCGTTTTCTGAAATCATCCATTGCTTTCCAATTTTTATTAAGGTGATTTCTTTTTCGTTGTTTCTGATTTTTATTTGTGACACTTGATTGAAGTTTTCTAACAAATTTGGGTAGAGAATGCTTTTAGTTATGGAGGTTGAGGCTTTTTTTTGTTCGCTTACTAGCCATGCGGAAGAAAACACCAGAAAGGTTAATATGAAGAAGATAATTTTGCGTGCCATAGTGATTGAATCTATCTATATGCTTTTCTAATTCCTACCGCTAATCCTAAACTCAATATGATGAAAGGTATAAGACCAATGTTGATAATTTTTAAAACGTTCCCAAGCTGTTCTATCTCTCTAATTAATTTATGTTGAACCGATCTCAATTCCTTTCTTGTCTTTTTTTGCTCAGATCGGAATTGGTTGATCTCATTTTTTTGATCCTCGGTAAGTAATACCATTCCTTCTGAGGATTGTTCTATCTTCTCGAGTCGTTTCTCAGTTTCCTCGAGTTTTGCCCTCAGTTCTTTTTCCTGTTCTCTGTGTTCCGATTCGGCTTTTCTTCTAAGCTCCTCTACCAGCTTAAATGGTCTTGAAAATTTACCTCTGTTACGGAGGTTTATTAGCTCACCTCCTCCGCCATAGAGTTCAATCGCATTCAGTAGAAAGTTCGCGTTACTAGAAATGGGTTGAATTTCACCGCTCGATGCAAAGCGTCTCCCATCGATCCAGAAGCGGTCTGAGAGTATGTCTGTGTCAGCTATTATCAGTACGTCTAAGTTGTCATTTCCCATCCTCACTTTGGTTCTGTGCTCGGAATTGTTGTTTGAAGTCACTTGTCTGATATTAGAAGATCCACCAGAAACATGAATCGCTATGGCATGATCTTTTTTATCTTTTTCGTACTTATTAAAAAGGTTTGAGGGGTTTCCGGTCTTTATTATGTCTTGACTTTCGATGAGTCCCGAGTTTTCGGTGACAGAAAGGAGGATGTGATGTTTGAAGGTGGTGGTTCCTGTTAGGACTTGTAAGGAGCCAGCGCTGCCCACGTTTAAAACCGATAGGCCTCGGGTAAACAAGCTATCCATACTGATGTGGGGGGGACGAAGCTGGAGCCACGGTAAGTAGGGAATTTTTCTAGGACCCTCCGGTGTTCCGAAGTTGACGTTAACAGCCAGCGAGGGGTCTACGATAACTTTTCTTGATGCCATTTCTACCCCCCATTTTGCAAGTAATTTTTTAGGGTTAGAACTCAGGTCCGGTATGACCCCGGGAGTTGAAGGATCTGGCGCCGTAGGATCAGCCTCCGCAAAAGGATCAACAAAGACTATCAGCTTGCCGCCTTTAAGAGTGTAATTTTCTATCGCACCTTCGGTCGATTCAGGAAGATTTTTAGGATGAAGAACTAGTAAGACATCAATATTATCTGGTATGTCCCTGCTGTCATAATTTATTCGGACAATTTCGTAGTTTTCATCCAAGAGTTGGTAGATTGCCCAAGGTCTTTCCGCTCTTTCATTTTGTCTTTTTATACTGGCGGATCCTAAGACAGGAAGAGAAGATATAAGGCCCACTTTTTTCCTCTCAGGCTTCGAGAGATCAAGTATCAATTTGCTCAAGTCATATTCTAGATCAATTTCATCATCAGGCTTGAGAAATGGAATCGTTATTTTGCCAGTCGTGCTATCTGTTGCAACCAAACCCAGATAACCCGATCTCCCTGGGCTCAATGGAATCCTGCGAATACCATCATGTCTTGCTTCATCTTCAGCCTCAGAGAAAGGCTCCGGATCTATGATTAATAAGTTTAGCTTTCCTTTGCTGCTTGCAACGTATTCCTCAAGCATGTCCTTCGTAAGTTGGCCGTGAGTTTTAAGTTCGGGGATGCCAGAAAATTGTTTAGCTGAGAAGTAAAATTTCAAATCGATCGGATCTTCTATAGATTTTATTATCGCCTTAGTTCCACTAGACAGGGTGTAAAGCTTGTCAGAGGTCATGTCGATCTTAAGGTCGACTAAAAGTTGATTACTCAGAATATTTACGCCTAAAAATAGGGTTGTAGCTGCAATCACATTCAGTGTACTGGAATATCTTTCAAACATATTTACATCGTTTCTTAAACGGTTAATTAATTCTACTATTTGCCTTTTTTTAACTCTACAACCACAACATTAAGGTATAGCCAAAATGTCATTAAGCTTCCAAAAAAAATGATATCACGAATGTCTATCACCCCCTTTTTTATGGATTCGAAATGGCTAAGAAAGCTGAAAGAGCTAATTACCTCTAGCACCGCTTGGGGAGTCCAAGAACTAAATAGGTCTAGTACAACCGGGAATCCGCTTAAGTTAAATGCAAAGCAAACGACGAACGAAATTGTAAAGGCTACGACTTGATTGTTGGTCGTAGCAGAGATGCACGCTCCGACAGAGAGGAATCCCCCAGCCATCAAAAGGCTTCCAATGTATCCGGCAGCAATAACCGTATTATCTGGTTCGCCCAAATAATTAACAGAGAGCCAAATAGGAATTGTTCCCATTAGTGCCACAGAGCAAAAGGCCCAAGCTGCTAAAAATTTGCCTATTACTGCACTGGTAGTAGACATTGGTAAAGTGAGGAGTAGTTCGATAGTCCCCGAGCGTCGCTCCTCTGACCACAGGCGCATCGAGACCGCTGGAATTAAAAGCATGTATAGCCAAGGGTGAAGCTCGAAAAAGGGTTCTAAATCGGCTTGGCCTCTTTCGTAAAAATCTCCAAGATAAAAGGTGCAAAGTCCATTCAAAATGAGGAAAATCACGATGAATACGTAAGCCACGGGTGTTATAAAGTATGCCTCCAACTCTCTCTTGAATACTGCTATCGTTTGGTTCATGGGGTTTCCTTAATGGAGTCTTGAGCAGAGCTAGTTAAATCGCGGAACACTTGGTCTAATCTTCCTTTTTCGAAAAAGTACTCCCTGGGGACAATCTTCTCTCTGCTAAGAGCTGCCTGTATCACGTCCGAGCAAGGCTTTCGATTTTTTAGTGGGGCTGTAATTCTAATTTCGTTTCCGCTGTATATTTCTTCTACTTTAGAATCATCGGATTGTTCGCCAATGATTTTTTTAGTCTTCTCCGCGTCTTCAATTTTTACTACAATGTTGAGTGCGTCATGATATCTAGATAACGCTGCCAATTGGCGAGGCGTGCCTGTGAAAATTATTTGTCCCATGTCTATAATCGCAGTGCTAGTGCAGACTGCATCTACTTCCTCAAGAATGTGCGTAGAAATAATTATTGCTTTTTTTGGAGCCATTTCCCTAATTAGGCTTCTTATTTCATGTTTTTGATTCGGATCCAAGCCATCCGTTGGTTCATCCATAATGAGAATATTGGGATCGTGTATGATTGCTTGAGCTAACCCAACCCTGCGTTTGTAACCTTTCGATAAGTCTTCGATTTTTCTATTTGCTACTGAGTTGAGATTAATCCTATCGATAATATTGTTTATTCTATCTTTTTTATCTTTTCTCGGAATACGACGAATACTCGCTATGAAATCTAGGTATTTATAGGTGGTCATTTCTCCATATGCAGGAGCCCCTTCAGGTAGATAACCGATGTGTCTTTGCGCTGAAATAGGGTCTTGAAGAATGTTGATTCCAGCAATCGATATTGCACCAGATGATGGAGTTAGATAACCAGTTATCATCTTCATAGTGGTGGATTTTCCAGCCCCGTTTGGACCTAAGAATCCTAGTACTTCCCCTTGCTCAACTTGCAGGGATATTTCTTTTACAGCATTTATTGCTTCGAAATTTTTGCTTAAATTTTTTACGTCGATATATGAGGTCATTGGTTTTCTCGCGCTCTTTGCATATTCTATGTCGTTTTTACTTGAGTTCGCTAGAGTTCTTGTTCTTAGTTTTTCACTCAACCGATACTCTTCAGGAGGTTAAGGTCAACCAGATTTATGCATTTAATTATCTAGAAAGACTAACCTACGGGTAAATTTAATCCAAATTGGTCAGTTCGAAAATTTTCCTTCTAGAATATACTGTTGGGGTAACACCGTCTAACATGCGTTCCCTAACGAAGCAAAAAGCCCAGTTTATCGAGGGATAATTCCAAATTGTTAGTACATGTTTAGACTGGTAGACTCCTCTTATAGATAAGACATTAGTTTGTAGAGATTTAACTAATACCAGAATTTAAGCGTGATTTATGAAGCATCCGGACATCTTTAAAGTAATAGTAGTAGGTGGTGGGCACGCTGGAGCAGAGGCTGCATTTGCGAGTGCTAAGATGGGTGTTAAAACACTGCTTCTTACTCAGAATATTGATAGTTTGGGGATGATGTCGTGCAACCCCTCCATAGGAGGCATCGGAAAGGGTCATCTGGTGAAAGAAATAGATGCTCTGGGCGGTATCATGGGCGAGGCTGCTGATAATTGTGGTATTCATTGTCGCACTTTAAATGCAAGTAAAGGCCCTGCGGTCCGGGCGACGAGGATGCAAATCGATCGCTCTCTCTATCGGCAGTGGATTCGAAGAAAATTAGAGAACGCGAGAAATCTCACTTTATTCCAACAATCGGTGGAAGATTTGCACTTTGACAAGGGTAATGTAGCTGGGGTGCGAACTCAGGCAGGAATTATCTTTCAAAGTGAAATAGTCGTTTTGACCGTAGGCACTTTCCTCAATGGATTGATTCACATCGGATCCTCTTCTTTCACTGCCGGTCGGGCAGGTGAGCCAGCATCAGTGAATCTATCGGAAAACATGGCGGAATTAGAGATTAAATTAGGTAGATTGAAAACAGGAACTCCCCCAAGATTGTCGAAAAGAAGCATTGACTTTGCAGCGATAGAAGAGCAAAAGGGAGATGTCCCACGACCTTTATTCTCCTTTTTTGGGAATCCAAAAGATGAACCGACTCAAGTCTCTTGTCACTTGACCCACACTAATTTGGATACACATGCGATTATTCGTGGTGCGATTGAAAGATCTCCGGTTTTTAATGGGACGATTGCTAGTAACGGACCAAGGTATTGTCCTTCTATCGAAGACAAGGTTTCGAGATTCGGAGACAGGGGAGGGCATCAGATTTTTGTTGAGCCTGAGGGATTAGAACTGGAAGAGATTTATCCGAATGGGATTTCTACTAGTCTTCCTTTTGATGTGCAGCTGAAACTCGTGCGCTCCATAAAGGGATTTGAAAAGGCCTTCATTACTAGGCCCGGTTATGCTATCGAATACGATTATTTTGATCCAACTCAGCTAAAGCCATGGTTAGAGAGCAAGAAAAGAGACAATCTCTTTTTTGCAGGACAGATAAACGGTACTACAGGTTACGAAGAGGCTGCCGCTCAGGGGATATTGGCAGGAATAAATGCTGGGTTGCGAGCATATGATAAAGGGCCTTGGTATCCATCTCGGAGCGATGCGTATCTTGGTGTTTTAGTCGATGACTTGGTGACTCGAGGAACGGATGAACCTTACCGAATGTTTACCAGTAGAGCGGAATTTCGGCTTTCGCTGCGAGAGGACAACGCTGACCAACGCTTGATGCCTCTAGGTCGTGAATTCGGCCTCATTGACGACACCAAATGGGGGAAGTTTCAAGAAAAAGTTGCAGCAATAGAGGCAGAAGAGGCTAGGCTACAGAAAACTTGGCTTTCCCCAACTAGCAATGCAATGGCCACCGAAAGGAGTGAAAGGCCTTTCTCTCTCAGGAAAGAGCAAAGCTTGGCACAACTACTAAGGCGGCCCGAAGTATCATATAACGATTTGGAACCCTTTTTGGATGGGGATGCAGTTGAAGACGCCTCCGTGATTCAGCAGATAGAGTACAACGCACATTATCATGGTTACGTGGAGAGGCAAAAGGAGATTGTTTCTAGGAGCGAATCTGTGGAGAAAGTGGTTATACCTGAAAAGTTTGATTACGCCGAGGTTCGTGGCCTTTCGAATGAGGCTTTACAGAAGCTTAGTCATTTTCGACCAACTACTTTGGGGCAAGCCTCACGTATTTCCGGTGTTACTCCAGTGGCTATTTCGTTGATGAATGTATTTTTGAAGAAACACCAAAGCAAAAGCAGACATGAGGGGTAGTGTTGAACAAACTTGGTATAGGGTTTTGTGACCGATAGCCTCTACAGTATTTGCGTTAAGCTGAATTTATCAGTTAACGATTCTCAGCTCGTCATGCTTCGAAATTATGCCGAAATGGTGTTGCGATGGAATAGTATAGTTAATTTGACAGGTGCAAAAACGGTAAGTGAATTCGTTTCTGATCATGTTGCTGATGGTTTAGCGGTGGTTCCTTTTTTAAATAAAGAGAAAAGAATTATAGATGTTGGGAGTGGGGGTGGAATACCTGGAGTCGTAATCAAAATCATGTGTCCGAAAAGTAGGATCACCCTGTTAGAGCCTCGAGCTAAAAGAGCTAGATTTCTAGAGCAAGTGCGGATAGAGCTAGGTTTGCAAGAATTGGACGTTTTGGGGGTGAAATTACAAGAATTAAGGTTGGCGCAGTCAATCACAAAAAGTGTTTTAATTACACGGGCATTTGGGAAGATGGGGGACTTTGCCCGTTTATGCCAGCGGGTTAGGTCGCAGACGTCGAAAATTTATTTCCTAAAGGCCGGTATTGACCCTCGTGAGGTAGTCGAAGCTGAGGAAGTTTTAGGTAGAAGTCAAATCATTCCTCTAAGCGTCCCAGGCTACGTCAAGCGATCATTGGTAAAATTTAATAACTTGAAACTTGGCTAGCGTTTCTGTGTCCTAGGGAACTATACTCCTATCTGTATCTGATAGAAAACAAATAAAAGCCGGTTTTTTTGAGCTGAGAATATAACAAAATGAATAAGATAATAGCAGTTACAAATCAAAAGGGGGGAGTAGGGAAAACTACGACCAGTGTTAATTTGGCTGCTTGTCTGGCGGCAACAAGACGCAAATCACTGTTGATCGATCTTGATCCTCAAGGAAATGCTACGATGGGTAGTGGGGTTGAGAAAAATACTATCTCCGGGTCTGCTTATGATGTTCTGCTTAATGAAAAAAAATTGAGGGCTTGCTTAATGCGCGAGGATTCAGTCGGGTATGAGCTGCTTCCCGCTAATGCCGACTTAACAGGTGCTGAGGTTGCTCTTCTCGAGGCAGTACACCCCGAAACTCGGTTAAGAGAGGCACTTGACCCCGTTAGAGCAGATTATTCCTACGTCATCATAGATTGTCCTCCATCATTAAACATGTTGACAGTAAACGCATTGGTGGCAGCAGATGCTGTAGTCATTCCTACACAGTGTGAATATTACGCATTGGAAGGTCTTTCTGGATTGTTGGAAACTATAAGCAAAATACAAAGAGTATTGAATCCAAACCTCAAAATTGAGGGGCTTCTAAGGACTATGTTTGACTCACGAAATAATCTAGCTAACGAAGTGTCACAGCAACTCCTCGATTATTTTGGAGATAAAGTCTATCAGACGATCATTCCTAGAAATGTTCGGTTAGCTGAAGCACCTAGTCATGGCTTGCCGGTTATTACTTACGATAAGTCTTCAGCTGGCGCACTAGCCTATTTATCATTGGCAGGAGAGTTTCTTAGGAAAGAGAGTTTAAGTGATTTGTGAATTTAACCTACCTTAGTGGAAGAATTGTGGTATGGCAAAAAAAAGAGGTTTAGGAAGAGGTCTGGATGCCCTTTTAGGTATTGAATCTAGAGGTGTAGGTGAATCTACAGCCTCGGATTTGTCGGAGCTGTCTGTAGAGGTAATAGATGCAGGAAGATATCAGCCAAGAAGACTTATGCCCACTGAAAAGCTTGAAGAGCTGGCTTCATCAATAAAGGCTCGAGGCATTGTCCAGCCTATAGTTGTCCGTGCGAGTAACTCTGGACGTTACGAGCTGGTAGCGGGGGAACGCCGATGGCGAGCGGCGAAAATAGCTGGTTTAACATCTATACCGGCCGTTATAAAAAACCTGACCAATGAAGAAGCGATGAGCATTGGATTGATCGAGAACATTCAAAGAGAACAGCTCAGCGTTATTGAAGAGGCGCAGGCGCTCGACAGATTAGTTCGGGAATTTGAACTGACGCATCAAGAGATCGCAGATGTCATCGGTCGTTCACGAGCGAGCGTAAGTAATCTGATAAGACTTTTGGATCTAAACCATGAGGTCCGAGAATTAGTAGAGGCAGGCAAGTTGGAAATGGGTCATGCCCGCCCCCTTTTAGGGGTAGCGAAAGAATTGCAGCCCCAGATAGCAATAGAAATAATCGGGAAAGGGTTGAGTGTTCGTCAAACAGAGGCGCTGATAAAAAAAGTGAAGGCCGAGCGAGTAGGACAGAAAAAAGCGAAAGCCACAGAAAAAGATCCTGATGTTGCTCTATTAGAAGTAGAATTGTCTGAGCTGTTTGGTAGTGAAACTTTGGTCAATTGGAATAAGCGAGGAAAAGGCTCGTTGGTCATCAATTTTCATAGCCTAGATGAGTTAGATGGCATAATGAAAAGGATCAAGTAAAAGGACAGGGCATTAGATTAGAGTGCTCTATCCATTAGTTCGATGAAGAAAATTGTAATAAAGTTTGTGATTTCGCTTGCCGGATAGGTGCGGTTTTAGATATGATTCGCAGTGCATTAATTGGGCAGTTGTGGTAACCGCACCCCTTGGTCTGTGATTAAGGACTAAAGCATCTTACGAAGACGGAATATATGGAAGGTGAAAGGGTTAAAAGTCTAATTACAAGAATGATGGTGTTCCAATTAACGCTCATTCTTTTAATCGGGTTAGCATTACTTTTGTTTTTTGACGCTAAACTGGCTTTCGCAGGGCTTGTCGGAGGGTTAATTTGGCTGCTGCCGAATTATCACATGGCGTGTGGGCTTCTGAATTTACAACGCGGACTTGAACCGGAGGACAGACTGAGAAAAATCTACTTAAAAAGCGCTTTCAAGATAATTTATTCCCTGGCGCTTTTTCTGATAGCGATTATTTTTTTTCGGGTCAACTTTTCGGTAGTAGTTACCGTTTACCTAACACTCGCTTTGGTAAGCGGATTGGCCTTTAGATACTCAGAAAATGCAGCAATACGAGAAAATTAGTAGCAGCGTGGTAGAGAAGGACTTTTTAAGAAGATTAAGAAATCTTGGTGAAAAAACTATGGCATCCAGGGGAAGATTTTAAAAAATGGCTAGCAATACTCCGGCAGAGTACATAAGCCATCATATCCAGAACTTGACTTTCGGAAAGACCGAGGACGGCTCTCTAGGGTTTGCTCATAGCGCTAAAGAGGCGAGCGAGATGGGATTTTATGCGATAAACGTGGATAGCATGTTTTGGTCACTTCTAACAGGGTTAATATTCTGTACCGTATTCAAAATGGTTGCCAGTAAGGTATCAGTTTCCGAACCGCCCAAAATTCAGTTGTTTGTCGAATTAGTAATAGAAATGGTTGCGGGCAGTGTCAAGGATGCCTTTCATGGTAAAAATGCTTTGATAGCTCCTTTGGCATTAACAATATTTGTCTGGATTTTTCTTATGAATCTTTTAGATTTAGTGCCGGTTGATTTTATCCCTCACCTCAGCTACTTGGCTGGAATAGAGTATATGAAAATAGTGCCGACAACGGATGTAAATGTTACGTTTGGTCTATCACTATCAGTGTTTTTTTTGATGATTTTCTACGGAATTAAGGTAAAGGGTTTGGGCGGATTTTTTGGAGAGTTGGCATTCCATCCTTTTGGAAAAGCGTTTTTGCCAGTGAATTTGGTTTTGGAAACTGTTTCGCTGGTGGCGAAGCCGCTCTCTCTTTCTCTCAGACTTTTTGGTAACATGTTCGCGGGCGAGTTGGTTTTTGTGCTGATAGCTGCTCTCGTGCCCTTCTATTTGCAGTTTGCTTTGTCGGTACCATGGGCAATATTCCATATTTTGGTTGTTACTCTACAGGCATATATTTTTATGATGCTCACAATAGTTTATTTGGGACAGTCCCATGAAAGTCATTAGTTTGAATTTAGCGTATATTTATTGATTTAGGAGAAAAATAATATGGAACAAGTAGTCGCTTTTTCTGCTCTAGCCGCTGGAATAATGATCGGCTTGGGCGCTTTAGGAGCTGGTGTTGGCATAGGGATTTTGGGAAGCAAATTCTTGGAAGGCGCTGCACGGCAGCCTGAGTTAGTGCCAATGCTGCAAGCAAGAATGTTCCTTATGTTAGGATTGACTGATGCAGTGCCCATTATCTCCATAGCCTTTGCAGCTTTGCTGATGTTTGCAAATCCTTTCTTAGGGCAGGTGTAGAACTAAGTTTAAACGTTGGTTAGGAAATGGTTTCTTTATTATGAATATTAATTTAACTATTTTAGGTCAAGCGATTTCCTTCGGGATTTTTGTTTGGTTCTGCATGAGATACGTGTGGCCACCTCTTATCAAGGTGTTGGAAGAGAGAGCGGAGACGATAGCTGATGGACTTGCTGCGGCTGAGCGTGGTGCTAAAGAGCTGGAAGACGCCAAAGGAAAAGTTGAGCTGTTATTGTCAGAAGGCAGAGAGAAGGCACTTGAATTCGTCAACCAAGCTCAAAGACGGGCGGAGGAGATAGTAGAAGCTGCTAAAAGTGAGGCTCTACTGGAAGCAGATAAAATTAAATCCGCAGCGCAAACTGAAATGGACCAGGAGCGAAATCGAGCCCGAGAGGAGCTCCGACAAGAGGTTGCAGATTTAGTAATAATGGGTACAGAGAAAATATTAGCCAGGGAAGTAGATGAGAAAAGTCATCGAGAAATTCTCAAGCAAATCTCCAATGATATGTAGGTTGCCTTTACATGTCAGATAAGAACACCATAGCTAGACCATATGCCAGAGCAATATTTGAAATAGCAAAAGAGACCCAGCAACTTCCTCTTTGGGGGGGGTTTCTCGAGAATTTGGAGCTAATCGCTTTAAATAAAGACTTCAATAATTTGGTTGACAATCCATCCTTTTCAGCAGCTTTGGCCTTGGAAGTTGCGCTAGATTGTCTGGCCGACACACCGACTAAGGAACAGGAAAACTTTATCGGGTTGCTACTTTCGGGTAAGAGGATCAGCATTTTTCCAGAAATAAGAAGCATATTTGAACTCCTAAGAAAAACGGATAGTGGAGTTACTACCGCTGAGGTTTATACACCTTATGAATTGCGCGAGGATGAAACAAAAGCAATTGAAGCGGAGGTCTCCAGAAAATTCGGAGGGAATTGTGTTCTGAGGATCATAATTTCCCCAGATTTGATTGGTGGTGTAGTGATAAAGGTCGGAGATGCGGTTGTGGATTTTTCTGTCAAAGGCCGTCTGCGGGCCTTTGAGCAGCAGATAGTGTGAGCGAAGATTTAGCTTTTAGGTGCGGAAAATAGTTACCTTTGAAGAAATTTTAAGAGGATGTTATGAGTATAACAGCAAGTGAAATAAGCGAATTAATCAAGAAGAAAATACAAGGATTAGATTCAGGAGCGGAAACTCGTACCGAGGGTTCAATAATAAGTTTGACTGATGGCATCGCTCGTCTGCACGGGCTCAGCGATGTGATGCAGGGAGAGATGATTGAGTTTCCGAATAATGTCTTCGGACTTGCTCTTAATCTGGAACAGGATTCTGTAGGGGCGGTGATACTTGGTCAATACGAGGGTCTCTCGGAGGGAGATGTCTGTAGATGCACAGGTCGAATTTTAGAGGTCCCCGTCGGTGATGGATTGCTTGGTCGTGTGGTTGACGCTCTAGGAACCCCTATTGATGGAAAGGGAGAAGTGGATGCAGCTGGTACTGAACCGATAGAAAAGATTGCCCCTGGGGTAATCGAAAGGCAGTCGGTCAGTGAGCCGGTTCAGACAGGATTAAAGTCTATTGATTCTATGGTGCCAGTAGGTCGAGGCCAGAGAGAGCTCATAATAGGTGATCGGCAAACTGGGAAAACAGCAGTCGCCGTGGATGCGATCATCAATCAAAAGGGAACAGGGATTAAATGTATCTATGTAGCGATTGGGCAGAAGGCCTCCTCAGTTAACGCGGTAATAAGAAAATTGGAAGAGCATGATGCAATGAAACATACCATAGTAGTTGCGGCTACAGCCTCTGATTCTGCTGCTATGCAATATATAGCCCCCTATTCAGGTTGTTCTATGGGGGAATATTTTCGCGACAAAGGTGAGGATGCACTAATAATTTATGATGATTTAACCAAACAGGCGTGGGCTTATCGTCAGGTGTCTCTTTTGTTGAGGAGACCCCCAGGGCGTGAGGCCTATCCTGGAGATGTCTTTTATTTGCACTCCAGACTTCTTGAACGGGCGTCGAGAATAAACTCAGATGCAGTTGAAAAAATCACGGGTGGTGCTGTGAAAGGTAAGACTGGCTCTTTGACGGCCTTACCGATCATTGAAACCCAAGCAGGAGATGTTTCAGCCTTTGTTCCTACCAATGTCATATCTATAACGGACGGACAAATATATTTAGAAACAGATTTGTTTAATGCCGGATTTAGACCTGCAATAAACGCAGGTCTATCGGTTTCCAGGGTTGGGGGTGCTGCTCAGACGAAAATTATAAAAAAACTTGGCGGTGGGATACGACTCGCTTTAGCTCAATATCGAGAGTTGGCAGCGTTTGCACAGTTTGCGTCTGACTTAGATGAAGCTACCAGGAAACAGCTAGAAAGAGGTCAGAGAGTTATGGAGTTAATGAAACAAACACAGTATTCCCCGATGTCCGTAGCCAGTATGGCGGTTAGCTTGTTCGCGGTGGAAAATGGCTTTCTTGATGATGTTGAAATGGAAAAAATAGGCTCTTTTGAATCTGCCTTACAAGGTTTTATCAACTCTTCATACTCTGACCTTGTTGAAAGGATAAATACAACTGGAGACTATGACGACGAGACCGAAGGTCAACTGAATACTGCGCTGGAAGACTTTAAGAAAACTCAATCTTGGTAACGTTGAATTAGGAAAAGGCAAATAAAATGGCAGCTGGCAAGGAAATCCGCACCAAAATCACGAGTGTAAAAAACACACAGAAAATCACCAAGGCCATGGAAATGGTTGCAGCCAGTAAAATGCGGAGGGCGCAGGAGAGAATGTCTGCGGCTAAACCTTACGCGGACAAAGTGCGTGACGTTATAACGCATGTTGCTAAATCAAAAACCGAATATCACCACCCTTTTCTAGAACAGAGAGAAATAGGAAAAGTTGGCGTCCTCATTATATCGACTGACAGAGGTCTATGCGGCGGATTAAACGGTAATCTGTTTAGGCAGGCTTTAAAGCAGTTTGAGGGGTGGGAAAAGGAAGGCAAGGCGCTGCAACTTTCGGTCGTGGGAAATAAAGGAGTGAACTTCTTTTCTCGCATAGGTGCCAATATCATAGGCCAAGTGACCCAGTTGGGGGACGCCCCGACTGTGGAGCAACTGGTTGGCACCATTAAACTCATGGTTGATGAATATCTAGAAGGAAACTTGGATCGTCTTTACATAGTATACAACCAATTTGTTAATAGAATGACTCAGTCTCCGGTTTTCGAACAATTGTTGCCTCTCATACCAGACGACTCTGATGACTTGGACTATCATTGGGATTATATATATGAACCCGAAGCGGCAGAGGTTTTAGACAGATTGTTTTCGAGATACATAGAGTCTTTGGTCTATCAAGGAGTCGTAGAGAATATTGCGTGCGAGCAGGCTGCCAGGATGGTGGCAATGAAAGCTGCTTCCGACAATGCTGGAAAGCTTATTGATGAGTTACAGCTTGTTTATAATAAAGCTAGGCAAGCTGCTATTACTCAGGAATTGTCGGAGATAGTCGGCGGAGCAGCGGCTGTCTAGTAGTTGGCTCAATACATTTAACAGTGAAATTTAATTATTTTAAAAATATAACTTAAAAAGGCTCAGACAATGAATTCCGGAGAAATTGTACAAGTAATCGGCGCTGTCGTTGACGTAAAATTCCCAACTGATTCAGTTCCAAAGATTTTTGATGCGCTTGAGTTAGAGGCTTCCAACGTCACTCTAGAAGTACAACAACAATTGGGGGACGGAATAGTCCGTTCCATTGCGTTAGGATCTACCGACGGGCTTAAAAGGGGTATAAACGTCCACAATACGGGGGAGGGTATTAAGGTTCCAGTGGGAGAAAAAACCTTAGGTCGGATAATGAATGTTTTAGGGGATCCGATTGATGAAAAGGGCCCTATAGGAGAAGAAGAGCGGATGGTGATTCACAGAGAGGCGCCCAAGTTCGTCGAGCTTTCTGCGACTACCGAGTTGCTAGAGACCGGAATCAAGGTTATTGACCTAATTTGTCCTTTCGCCAAGGGCGGGAAGGTTGGCCTGTTTGGTGGGGCTGGTGTCGGAAAAACAGTCAATATGATGGAACTTATACGAAATATTGCAATAGAACATAGTGGTTACTCAGTCTTTACTGGTGTAGGCGAGCGAACTCGGGAAGGAAATGATTTTTACCACGAAATGAGGGAGTCAGATGTTTTAGACAAGGTGTCTTTGGTGTACGGGCAGATGAATGAGCCACCTGGAAATAGATTGCGAGTAGCTCTGACAGGTTTGACTATGGCCGAAAAATTTAGAGACGAGGGGCGAGATGTACTACTGTTCGTTGATAATATTTACCGGTACACTTTGGCGGGTGTAGAGGTTTCTGCTCTCCTTGGAAGAATGCCTTCTGCTGTAGGGTATCAACCTACGCTAGCAGAAGAAATGGGACGATTGCAAGAAAGGATAACCTCGACAAAGGATGGGTCGATAACCTCCATACAGGCAGTTTATGTTCCCGCGGATGATTTAACTGATCCCTCCCCAGCAACAACTTTCGCACATTTGGATGCAACTGTAGTTCTTTCCCGTCAAATAGCCGAATTAGGGATTTATCCAGCGGTAGATCCTCTAGATTCAACCTCGCGTCAATTAGACCCCCTGGTTGTGGGTCAAGAACATTACGATACGGCACGGGCTGTGCAAAATACCCTGCAAAGGTATAAGGAATTAAGAGATATTATCGCTATTTTGGGAATGGACGAGCTCTCTGAGACTGACAAGTTGTCTGTTTCCAGGGCTAGAAAAATTCAACGCTTTTTGTCACAGCCTTTCTTCGTGGCTGAAGTATTTACGGGAAGTCCAGGGAAATACGTATCACTAAAAGACACTATAAGAGGCTTCCAAGCTATCGTCGATGGTGAACATGATGACCTGCCTGAGCAGGCCTTTTACATGGTTGGTTCCATAGAAGAAGCGGTAGCGAAAGCTGATCAGGTATAACCAGGAATAGGTTTTCTAATGATGAAAGTCGAAATAGTAAGTGCTGAGGAAGAGATCTATTCAGGTACTGCCGAGATGGTTTTTGCTCCGGCTGCTGAGGGGGAAATTGGGGTGGCCCCAGGCCATGCCCCTCTCTTAACTCTTTTAGGGCCAGGAGAAGTAAGAGTGAAAATCTCCAATGAAGAAGAAGCCTCGTTCTACGTTTCTGGCGGAATGATAGAGGTTCAGCCGAAGTTGGTGACTATACTATCAGATACAGCTTCCAGAGCAGAAGACCTTGATGAGGCTGCAGTGCAAGAAGCTAGAGATGCAGCGCAGAAGCTGTTTGAAGCTGGAGGTGCTAGTATGGATTACGCAAAAGCGAGAGCACAGTTAGCGGAAACTGCGGCTCAGATAAGAGCTATTCAAAGGCTTCGCCGTAGAGCAGGACGTTAAGCACTATATTTTTTGAAGACCTTGAACGATTGTCAAATCTTCAACTCTCATAAAGGGGTGGGAGCTAGGATAACGGGGGAACAATGTCAATTAGAATCGTCGTCCTAGCTGCTGGTCTTGGTAAGCGAATGAAATCGGCTTTGCCTAAGGTTCTGCATACAGTCGGTGGGAAATCAATGTTTGTTCGGGTCTTAGATGCTGCTGCGTCCTTGAGCGAAAAACCTCCTATCGTTATTCATGGAAAAAATCCGGACGCTCTTAAGGCTTCTGTATCTAATCGCGTTATAAATTGGGTTTTGCAATCGGAGCAAAGAGGTACGGGCCACGCGGTGCTACAAGCACTACCGTATCTAGAAGACTCAGAACTTGTTGTCATTCTGTGTGCCGACGTCCCCTTGATAAAGACTGAAACCCTCCAACGTCTGGTGGAAACAGCTAAAAGCTCTCAGGGTTTTTCGGTGCTCACTGTAACATTGGATAACCCTGAAGGTTACGGGAGGATTTTTCGCAAAGAAGATGGAACAGTGGAAAAAATTGTAGAAACTGTTGATCTAGAAGAAGGTGACCAAAAAATAGCTGAATGCAATAGTGGAATTTTTGCAATTCAGGCTGGTTATCTTAAACGGTGGTTGCCAAATCTAAACGAAAGAAATCTACAAAATGAGTTATATCTTACAGATTGTGTTTTTTTCGCGAACGAAGAGAAAGTGAAGGTTGTTTCATTGTCAGTGGAAAATCCCACCGAAGTCTTGGGCGTTAACGACAGGAAACAGTTAGCTCAGGCCGAAAGGGTATTTCAGAGCCGGATAGCAAACAATTTATTAGAAAGTGGAGTAACCCTTCTTGATCCTTCTAGGTTGGATGTTCGCGGCGAATTACTGCTTGGCCGTGACGTTACCATTGATGTGAATGTCATTTTCGAAGGGCGGGTGGTTTTAGAGGACGGCGTTTATATTGGGCCCAATTCGATAGTTAAAAATTCTGAGATAGGAGAGAATTCAGTAGTAAGAGAACACTGTGTTTTAGAATCAGTCTCTGTAGAAGCGGACTGTAGGATTGGTCCTTTCTGTAGATTACGACCGCATACAAGATTGGCTAGAGAGGTTACTGTTGGTAACTTCGTTGAAATCAAAAATTCCCTGATTAAAGAAAACAGTAAAGTGAACCACTTAAGTTATGTTGGAGACGCAGATGTAGGGGAGCGGGTGAATATTGGAGCTGGAACCATAACTTGTAATTATGATGGTGCGAATAAAAGTAAAACTATAATAGAAGATGATGTTTTTGTTGGTTCAAATACCGAATTAGTAGCGCCCGTAAAAATTAGTAGCGGTTCGACAATTGGTGCAGGCTCTACAGTTACAAAAAATGTTGAAGAAAATACCTTGGTGGTAAGCCGAGTGGCCCAGAAAAGCATCGCTGGGTGGCAACGGCCAAAAAAAGACGGCACGTAGGAAGAATAACGAGGTGATTAATTGGAAAAAGTAAACTTGACGGCAGACATTTGTGATGAAATTGGCGACTCGGTTATAGTTTTACCTAACATATTTTCTGATTTCGGTGGGAGAAAAATATTTGAAGGAGAAGTTTTTACTCTCAAGGTGAAAAATGATAATTCTCTGGTTCGAGAACTGTTGAACGAAGACGGAAAAGGACGGATTCTCTTTGTAGACGGCGGTGGTTCAAACGAGTGCGCTTTACTGGGAGGGAATTTGGCTTTGCTGGGAGAGCAAAATAACTGGGCCGGAGTTATCGTATACGGTTCAATAAGAGACTCTCAAGAACTGAAATCAATTACTTTCGGAGTGAAGGCCTTAGGCACTAACCCGAGACGGAGTAAAAAAGCCGGACGAGGTGAGAGAAATGTGGCAGTAATGATCGACCAAAAGGAAATTAAATCTGGGGATTACATTTTTTGTGATCACGACGGAATCATTGTAGTGGCAGAGTCTTTTAAAACGAATCTACGGAATTTAAAGTAGTGAGTGAGATTTTTAGGGTGGCCTGTATTGAAAACTGCGCAGGGGATTCTCTCTCTGAAAATCTTGCTCGGATTGATGAGCTAATTGATGATGCGGTCTTGCGTAATCCTCAACTAATTTGTTTACCCGAATTTTATTGTTTGTTAGAAGAAAGTGACTCCGCCTATCTTTCCGAAAAATATTGTTTTGAAACGCACCCTGCTCTTCTGCATGGAAAAGAAATGGCTGAGAGGACCAATTGCTGGATTTTACTCGGCTCTATTCCAGTTTTTGTTGGTCAGAATAAGATAAAAAATCGTAGTGTGGTTCTAAACCCTTTGGGCCAAATAGCGGGTACCTATGATAAAGTCCACCTTTTTGACGTGTCAATTAAAGATGGGCAGCGATATGAAGAATCTAAAACCGTGTCTCCAGGTGATCGAGCTAGTATTGTTGATCTCCCTTGGGGCGCTTGCGGTTTGACGATATGCTATGATGTTAGATTTCCTCACTTGTATCGAAATTTGGCTCAAAATGGGGCTAAATTCATTACCATTCCAGCAGCTTTTACCTATAAAACCGGAAAGGCTCATTGGCATACGCTAGTAAGGGCGAGAGCAATAGAGACGGGTTGCTATGTTTTTGCACCTTCGCAGTGCGGTACTAGAAATTGGGGCCGAAAAACCTTTGGCCATTCACTGATAGTGAATCCTTGGGGTGAAATATTGGCCGAAGGAACCGGTGCAGAGGGTGTGATTACCGCAGATATCAAACTATCGACTGTAGACAAGGTTAGGAATATGATTCCTGCGCTAATGCATGATCGAGTTTTGAATTTCGAAGGATAACTAAAAGTATGAGTGATAGAGAAATATTGAATGCCGATGCGCCGATTGTATTATCTAAAAAACGTTACTCCAAGTTTTCTAAGGAAGAATTGTTAGACTGCGGCAGAGGCAAATTGTTTGGAGATGGCAATGCACAATTACCTTTACCACCAATGCTCATGTTTGATCGTATTCTTGAAATAGAAGATCGTGGCGGCAAATATCAAAGAGGCTCGGTGATCGCAGAGTTAGATATAGTGCCAGATTTGTGGTTTTTTTCATGTCACTTTCAAGAAGATCCTGTGATGCCCGGTTGTTTGGGACTAGATGCGATGTGGCAATTAGTTGGCTTCTTCTTGGCTTGGAAGGGAGGCTTAGGCAGAGGGAGGGCTTTGGGCGGAGCCAATGTGCAGTTTGCAGGTCAGGTTACTCCAGACGCGCAGTCGGTTAGATATGTAGTGAGTATGAAACGTATTGTTGCAAGATCGTTGACTGTTGGTATTGCAGACGCGGAGATGGAAGTTGATGGAAAGAAGATATATGAAGGAAAAGACCTGAAAGTTGGTCTCTTTCAAGAAGGACAACTTTAGGGTAATCCGTTTTTAGAATTACACTTAGAGGGCTGAAAAAGCTGATTTTGCAGCCTCTAGAGTTTTTTCTATATGATGATCGTCGTGTGAGAATGAGAGGAATCCCGCCTCAAAAGGGGAGGGAGCTAAATTGATTCCGTGATTAAGCATCAGATGGAAAAATTTTTTGAACACATCTAGGTCGCAGCCATTGACGTCTGCTAGAGAATAAACTGTTTTTGCTTCAGTGAAAAATAGGCCAAACATTCCACATGTATGATTAGTTACAAGGGGGATGCCAAACTCGGTAGCTATTTTTTCTAGACCTGCACATAAGTCACCAGTGTTTTTCTCTAACTGTTGGTATTTTTCATGTTCTTTCAACTGTTTTAAAGTAGCGATTCCGCTTGCCATAGAAATCGGGTTTCCGGAGAGAGTGCCGGCTTGATACACAGAACCTACAGGAGCAAGGTTGTTCATAATCAAGCTCGCTCCACCGACAGCCCCTACCGGTAAGCCTCCGCCGATTACTTTGCCAAGAAGTGTTAAATCTGGAGCAATACCCAATTTTTCTTGTGCTCCGCCAGGCGCTACCCTAAAGCCAGTCATCACCTCATCAAAAATCAATAAACTACCATGTTTCGACGTTTGTTCTCGAAGGGAGTGCAAAAATTCCTCCTTCGGCAGTACACAACCCATATTTCCAGCTATTGGCTCGACTATTACTGCAGCCACTTTCGAACCATGTTTTTCAAAGGCTTCCACCAAAAGGTTTGTGTCGTTAAACGGTAAGGCCAATGTGTCTGATACCACGCTCTGAGGAATGCCTTTACTGGCAGCTAATCCGAACGTTAGAACGCCCGAACCGGCGTTAACTAGTAAGGAGTCTACATGACCATGATAACAACCATCGAATTTGATAATTAATTCCCTCTCTGTGCAGCCCCTCGCAAGCCTGATCGCTGTGAGTGCGGCTTCAGTTCCCGAACTCGTCATTCGTACCTTTTCAATTGACGGGACTAGGTCAATTATGATTTGAGCCAGCTCGTTTTCCAAGATAGAGGGGGCCCCAAACCCAAAGCCATTTGAGACTTGCTCTTGGACTGCTTCTACAACATCTTGGTTGGCATGTCCTAATATTGCCGGTCCAAAGCTTCCAACGTAATCAATATAGTCTTTTCCTTCCGCATCGCTGATGATGGGGCCTAATCCTTTTTCTACGAAGATGGGCGAGCCTCCCACATTTGAAAAGGAGCGAACCGGCGAGTTGACCCCTCCGACCAATATTTCTTTTGCCTGTGAAAATAAATCTTCGTTATTCATTTGCTATTACCCGTTCAAAAAGGAGGTTGAGTTCTCTCGCTGAGTTCAATCCATTATTATCTTTAAATAGGGCATCGATACATGCTAAAAAATTCGCTCCATTTTCAATAAGAATAAGACCATTTTCAGCTGTAATCCCCCCTATTGCTACGATTGGAACTTTGATTTTTTTGGAAGTTTGCTGGAGGACATCTATACCGCATCTAGGCGCTATTTTCTTCGTTACGGAATCATAAAAACTACCCAAAGCAATGTAGCTAGCGCCCTTCGCCGCAGCATCGATTGCGCGTGATAAGTCATTATAGCATGATATTCCGATAATTTTATCGTTTCCCAGAATTCGGCGAGCAGCAGGATAGGAAATGTCATGTTGACCAAGATGAACTCCATCGGCTTCAACTTTGATTGCGAGCTCGACATCGTCATTGACAATAAAGGCCACAGAAAAATATTCGCACATTTTTCTTATTTGTATAATCTTCTCCATGAATGGTTCTGTTTTATTCTGATCTTTTAGTCGTAGCTGGATTACCTTTGCTCCTCCAAGAATGACAGCTTTAATTTTTTCAAAGCTATTTTCGTCTTTCAAAATATTTTCTGGGGTGATCGCATAAAGCCCTTGTCTTGGAAATTGAGCTTGAGAAATCATAACCAATAAAATCTGTTGGGTATTGTTTGTTGCGTCTCGTAAGAATTAGAATGCTCGACTGATAAGTGCGTGAATTTTTGGGCCGAAGCTACAGACTGAAAAATGGTCCGACCTTTCGCTAATTCGCATGCTACCGCGCTAGAGAGGGTACACCCGGTTCCATGGGAGGACTCTGGATAACGTCTCATCACGTACTCTACAGTACCTTTTGATGGCCCCTGGCTCAATATATTTAAAATAGTGCCTTTGTCATCTGCCATGTCTGTGGCCAAGATGGCTTTCGCTCCTAGGTCGCTAATCCTATCTAACGCTTTATAAATGCTTTCAGTTTCGCCTAGCTTTGCAAGTTCTCGCTTATTTGGAGTTACCACTGTTGTTAATGGAAACAGGTTTTTTCTTAAAGCAGATGGGAGTTCGGCGTCGGTTAGGTAGGAGTTATTCCCGCCTGTTTTAAGGACCGGATCCAAAACAATGGGGCACTTGGAGAGACGCTCCCTGATATAGCTAGATAAGGTTATACACATTGCTGTATTTGGTATTAATCCGATTTTTACAGCATCAGGGTTGAATTCTTTCATGAGGAGGTTAAGTTGTTGTACTAAAAACTTTTCATCAATGTCTACTTTGCTGCGGTAACACGAGGTGTTTTGGCAAGTGACTGAGGTGATTAAAGTCAACGCTAGGCAACCGTTCGCTGCACATGTTTCTATATCTGCGAGGATGCCCGCACCACTCGGGTCTTGTCCGCTGATTACTAGAACAAGAGGCTTTTTTTTCTGATGATTTACTTTTGTTTCAGTCATAATAGATATCAACCTATTATGGTTTTAACACTGCCAAAAGAGTCACTAAAACTAAAATGAGCACAGGCATCTCGTTCAATATTTTGAAGAAAGTAGTTGACTTCTGGTTGGTATCCCTTGCGAAATCTTTTCTTAGAAGCCCCAAATATAGATGAAAGATAATTAAACTTAAAACTAACAATAGCTTGAGATGCATCCAAGAAGTGGCCAACAACCAGTCCCAGCCTCTTATCCAAATCAAGGTTAAACCACTAGAAATAGTGAGTAGAATTGCTGGAAACATTATTCCGAGATACAACCGAGCCTCCATTAACTTAAAGCGCTCCGTACTCTTTTTATCTTTGCTGTCAGCATGATAGACATATAACCTTGGTAGGTAGAACAGCCCCGCAAACCAAGTGACTATAAATATAAAGTGAAATGCTTTAGCCCACAAATACATGCTTTACTTATTCTTTGAGCTTTCTTGTTGAAAATAGATAATAATATATCCTATATTTCTGCACTATCTTCGCAAAAATAGAATTGAAATACAAAAAGTGTTTCCACCGCAGAAAATCTGAATTAACTCATCCGAAATTTAATTAAAGTAGATAAAATCATATTTTAAGTAATTGACTGATATAAGAATTCGCGTTAAATTTTGTTTAGCGGCTTCGCTTACTTCTCACGATGTTTGTGAAGTGGTGCGGGTCTTTAATTAGTGGCTAATGTTAAGGAATGCCCCATTTATTTTTTTTAGAGATCTCGTAAATAGGTGAGCGTAAAGGTTTTGCAGCAGACGATGAGATTAGTTATTAAACCCCACAGGCCACTGCGTACCGTGTGCCTTTACTTGCTGCTGTTGCTTTTTGTTTCCGTTATAGTCTTGTATGCTGCAGATTATGGTTTTTGGAGATCAGTGTCGAATGCCATTTCCTCCGGCGACGGATATAAAGAGTTGTTGACTGAGGTGCGAGGTCTGAGAGAGGAGAATGCTAGTTTACACTCTGAAATTACAAGATTTTCCAGAACGGAAGAAATTAGTGATCAGCTTAGAAAAAACAATCATGTCGAATTGGTGCGCCTACAGGGTGAAGTTGCTTTACTGAAGGGAGAACTAAGCTTTTATAGGGATATCGTGCGGTCAGCAGAAATAGATGATGGACCTAGGGTTAAAGGGTTGACGATAAAGCCGTTGCATGGTGAAAGTCGCTTCGAGTATAAAATAGTGATGACATACATTAATAAACAGCAACGTTATGCGGAAGGTAAGTTATTGATTAATTTTCTAGGAGAGTCAGATGGGCTCGAAAGGAGCATAGCTTTTAAAGAGTTGGTGGAATCAGGAAAAAAAGCTCTAAATTTCCGATTCAAGCATTTTCACTTATTTCAAGGTACCTTAAGAATGCCGGATAAATTTGTGCCGTTACAAGTACAAGTTTCTGTGGCAGATAGTCGAGGGAAAAAATATCGGCAAAATAATACTTTCGATTGGATTTCGGTGCTCAATTAGGGTGCTAAGATGCTAGTAAAAAGACTTCGCAAACCGCGGCCTACTAGAGTTGACTCTCTCATTGGAAGGCACTCTAGGGTGTTGGGGGAATTTCGATTTTCTGAAGGATTGCACATAGATGGTTTGATAAAGGGTGATGTTGTCTCAGATGCCGGGGAGTTAGCTACACTTACATTGAGTGAAAGTGGCACTGTAGAAGGCCACGTCAGAGTTCCGTTCGTAATTATATCAGGAGTTGTGAAGGGCGATGTTTATGCAGATGATTACGTAGAGTTAGGTCCGACGGCCCGCATTGAAGGCGATGTGTATTATGGGCTGATTGAAATGGCGATGGGCGCCGAAGTGAATGGTAAACTTGTTAGGATAATAGAAAATATTGAGGCCAATAATCTAAATTCAAGCAATAGCTCTCTAGAGACTGGAATTAAAAAAGCTTGAGAAACGCTTGGGTCAAATATGAGGTGTTACTATGATAGTAGAAAATGAGAAATCTGTCGTTTTTACTGAAGCTGCTGCTTTAAAAGTTCAGACTTTGATAGATGAAGAAGATGCCACTAACGAACTGATGTTACGGGTTTTCATTCAAGGAGGCGGCTGCTCCGGATTTCAGTATGGTTTTACTTTTGATGAAAAAGAAAACGATGGTGATACTGTAGTGACGAAGAAAGGGGTGAAACTTTTAATAGACCCAATGAGTTTTCAATACTTAGATGGAGCTGAGATAGACTATACAGAAGGGCTGGAAGGCTCTCAATTTGTTATAAGGAATCCCAATGCCACAACTACATGCGGTTGCGGGTCTTCGTTCTCTGTTTAATCAAGAGTGTATAGCCCCCAACTGCAACCTTCTCATTCTTTTCGATGTGACCAACTTTACGGGCAAGCGACTTATCCGCATGAATGCCAGCCAAGAGAAGGCAGTTGCTTCTACGAACCTAGGATCATAGCCGACTTTTTCAGTTGAGAAAAAGCTTCTCGCGGGCATGGCATTCCTGAGTGCACCTATTAGTGCCGTATTATAAAAGCCTCCACCACAAACAAAAACATCCGATGCTTTCTGTTTAGTAAATGTATCTAGTGCAGCAGTAATCGAATAGGTGGAAAGATCTAGAAGTGTGGCTTGAATATCTTCAGATGAAGCAGAACTCATAGACGTACTCGTAATTTTTTCGCGAAGAAACCTTAAATTGAATTCTTCTCGACCGGTACTTTTCGGAATATCCTTTTTAAAGTAATCGTAGTCTAGGAGACTTTCTAGTAATAAAGGTATCGTTTTGCCTGAAGACGCCCAAGTTCCTTCTTTATCGTAGGGTTCGCCGAGATGCAGATTGGTCCATTCGTCCATCAAACAGTTGCCCGGTCCCGTATCAAAGCCGAGAGGATGGGTATTATCAGAGTTTAGGATTGTTAAATTAGCAATCCCTCCGATGTTCAAAATGCTCCGTTCTTTATCCTCAGAAGAAAAACACCATTCATGGAAAGCTGGCACAAGGGGAGCACCCTGACCTCCCTTTGCTATGTCCAGACTCCGGAAGTTGGAAATACAGGTGATGTTTGTCAAAGCAGCAATTGTTGCTCCATCTCCAATCTGTAGGCTGTATGGTGGGGCGGAAGATGGTGAGTGTCTCAGGGTTTGACCGTGGCTACCTACAGCTATTATGTGATTATTTTTTATGCCAAATTCTTGTAACGCGTAGTTGACCGCCTCTGCAAATTCCTTACCTATCTCCACGTCCAAGACAGCATAGCTATGAATCGTTAATGGCTCATTATTTAGAACGACTCTGTCAAGGGTCCTCCTAAGTTTCTTTTTGTAAGGTACTGTTATGCTCCCGATGACTGATAAAGAGAGGCTCCGGATCTCGCTTATCACAACATCCACTCCATCCATACTGGTACCTGACATCAAACCTATGTATAGACCCTCTTTGATTGTTCGTGAGTTCACAAGCTTTAATTTAAGAATTCAGAAGGTCGTTCATACGCATCAGGTGTCTTGAGGAGGCTTTCGCGAGACGCAATTTTGCCGTTAGAGGTATTCAGGGTGAGTAATTCTAAATGTTTAAAAAATGGTTGTGTCAAGGTGACAAAATCACCAACAAGTTCTTTTTTTATCGGTTTTGCAGGTGGGAATTTAACGGTGAGAGGGTTTTTGTGCTTTCCGTCTAGCCTGAATTCATAGTGTAGGTGAGGGCCCGTCGCTAATCCGGTTTTCCCAACGTAACCGATAATCTGTCCCTGCTTCACGTAGGTCCCTGGCTTTATTTTTCTGTTGTATCTTGCAAGGTGGGCATAGAGTGTACTATACCGACTCCCATGATTTAGCACTATAGTCTTACCGTAACCCCCATTCCATCCTACATTCTTTACACGACCATCGGAGGTTGCTCTCACGGGAGTTCCTAGAGAAGCGGCATAATCGACGCCTGTGTGGGCTCTGATTTTGTTAAGAATTGGATGTTTTCTTTTTAGGCTAAATCGGGAGCTAATACGCGAATATTCTACCGGTGTTCTTAAAAAGGCCTTCTTCATCGCTTGTCCTTCTTGGTCAAAATAAGTGCCTTGCTCGCTTTCTAAAGGATATCTTACAGCGCTCTTTATCTTTCCTTTGTTAATAAAGTTGGCTGCTAGGAT
>CACDEI010000005.1 GCA_902551695.1 uncultured Pseudomonadota bacterium | reverse complement strand
CTTGAACCGTGGCAACCCCTTTTTCCCTTCTAGAGATTCTAAGAGTGCAGTCTCTTCCCCACAAATATAGGCACCCGCCCCAACATGTTCAAACAATTCAAAATCAATCCCAGAGTCTTTCAAATTTTTCCCCAAAAACCCCTCCTCTCGCGCTTCCATCAGGGCCGCCCGAAACCTTTTGACCGGCTCATCTAGAAATTCCCCCCTAATGTAGTTATACCCTGTCTTTGCCCCTATCGCGTAGCCCGCTATGGCCATCCCTTCAACAAGGGCATGAGGATTAAAACGAAGTATATCGCGATCTTTGCAAGTTCCGGGCTCAGATTCATCTGAATTGCACACTATGTACTTTACATCCTCAGTCTTAGGCATGAAACTCCATTTGAGCCCAGAGGGAAAGCCAGCACCTCCCCGACCACGAAGTCCAGACGCTTTTATGCGCTCTACTACAGATTCGGGAGACGGCCTTTCAGCCAAGATAGCCTCCCACGCGGAGTAACCACCAACTTCTCTATAAGTTTCTAACGACCAAGGCCGTTCTTTTCCCAGGGTGGCGTAGCAAGTTTGATTAAGTTCGTTCTCTGTCATTTAAGTTTACTCAGTATTTCATCAACTTTTTCTATATCAAGATTCTCGTGATAGACATGATTCACCTGCATCACAGGCGCGGCACAACAAGCAGCAAGGCATTCTTCCTCTTTTTTCAAAAAAATTTTCCCATCTTGGGTAGACTCTCCAAGCTTGATACCCAGTTTCTTTTCTAAGTGCTCTACAATCTTATCGCTTCCCCGTAACATGCAAGATACATTGGTACACACCGCAATATTATTTCTGCCACAGGGCTCAGTTTGAAACATAGAATAAAAACTTGCGACTTCATAGACAGATACCTTTGGCATTCCTAAGAGCTCTGCAACCTCATCCATCAACTCCTCTGTTAGATAACCCTTGTTCTCATGCTGCACCTCCATTAACGCGGTCAAAACAGCTGATTGTTTCCTATCCTTTGGATAATTACTGATAGTTTGCTCGATCACCTTCAGGGCGTGTTTAGATATCAAATTACTTGTCACCGATCTATTTCTCCAAAAACAATATCCATAGTCCCGATCACAGCGACCACGTCAGCTAGCATATGTCCGCGGACCATCTCGTCCATTGCACTGAGATGGGCAAAACCAGCTGCCCGCACCTTCAATCGGTATGGCTTATTAGCACCATCAGAAACTAAATATATGCCAAATTCACCTTTTGGATGTTCAACTGCAGAATAAACCTCCCCCTCAGGAACGCAATATCCCTCAGTGAATAATTTAAAGTGATGAATTAGTGCTTCCATATCTCCCTTCATGTCTGCGCGTTTTGGCGGAGTGAGTTTTGGATCTTCCAAGTTCACCGGACCAGGATTCTTTCTGAGCCAATCAATGCATTGACGTATTATCTTGTTCGACTGCCGCAACTCTTCCATCCTTACAAGATACCTGTCATAACAGTCTCCGTTTACACCAATGGGTATCTCGAATTTTAACTTGTCATAAACTTCGTATGGCTGCTTCCGACGAAGATCCCATTCTACCCCGGAACCTCTCAACATAGGTCCTGTAAACCCCAAGGCCTCAGCCCGTTCTGGAGTCACTACGCCAATTCCTACAGTCCTCTGTTTCCAAATTCGATTGTCCGTAAGTAATGTCTCGTATTCGTCAATGCAGGCTGGAAACCTATCCACAAAATTCTCAAGAAAATCCAGAAGTGAACCAGATCTGCTATCGTTCATGATTTCCGTCTTTTTAGGATTTCGCCATTTCGTGACTTCGTATTGAGGCATTTCCTTCGGCAAGTCCCTATACACTCCGCCAGGCCTATAATAGGTAGCGTGCATGCGAGTGCCCGAAACCGCCTCGTAACAGTCCATCAAATCTTCCCGCTCCCTAAAACAATATAGGAACATGGTCATTGCTCCTATATCCAATCCGTGCGCACCCAACCACATAAGATGATTCAAGATACGGGTGATTTCATCGAACATCACGCGGATATATTGAGCTCTTACGGGTGGCGCTATCCCCAGTAATTTCTCTATTGCTAAGACATAGGCGTGTTCATTACACATCATAGATACATAGTCCAACCGATCCATGTAGCCAATGCTTTGGTTAAAAGGTTTGTTTTCCGCTAACTTTTCCGTGGCCCGATGTAGGAGCCCAATATGAGGGTCTGCTCGCTCTATCACTTCCCCGTCCATCTCTAAGATGAGACGGAGGACCCCATGAGCTGCAGGATGTTGAGGCCCGAAGTTCATCGTTAGGTTCTTGATCTCAGGCATCGTCTTTGTCCTTTGGCTTTGAGGAATGCAACCAATCTTCTTCGCGAATAACTTTTGGAACTAAGGTTCTAGGTTCAATCGAAACGGGCTCGCTCACAACGCGTTTTTGATCTGGGTCGTACCTAACTTCTACCTTCCCTTCTAGAGGAAAATCCTTGCGAAAAGGATGGCCTACGAATCCATAATCGGTCAGGATTCTCCGAAGATCGGGATGTCCCTCGAACATTACCCCAAAAAGATCAAACGCCTCTCTTTCAAACCAATTTGCTGCCGGCCATATCGGAGAGACGGTGGGTAACTTTGGCGGCTCTGATTGAAGGTAGACCTTTACTCTCAAACGCCAGTTGTAACGAATCGACAATAGATGATAAACCACAGCAAATCTTTTGGGGAAATCTTGCTGATCAGCTTTCCCTCGTGAGACAGCTCTACTAAAACCGGACCTGCTTGTCTCTTTAGTTTCCCAATCAGAAACCCCATACTTCAGGTAATCGACCACGGCGAGGTCAGAGAATTGAGTTAGTGCAATGTCTTGGTCGGCTTTTAAAATATTCATAGTTGCCACAAGACTGGTTGGCTCGAGTTCTATCGTCAGCTCCTCACGTTCGATCCTTGAACTGGCGGCAGGAAGGTTACACCGAGAGTTTACCAAATTAGCAAGTAGCTTGAGTTTTTCTTGCAGCACGGGACTCACGCCTATTTAGCTTCTATTGAACGTAGAAGAACGTTTTATCTTTTTTTGAAGCTGCATGATCCCAAAGAGGAGGGCCTCTGCCGTTGGCGGACATCCAGGAACGTATATATCCACTGGGACTATACGATCGCACCCCCTAGTCACAGAATAAGAATAGTGGTAGTACCCTCCACCATTCGCGCAAGAACCCATTGAAATCACCCACTTAGGCTCTGTCATTTGGTCGTACACTTTTCTGAGAGCAGGCGCCATTTTGTTGACAAGAGTACCTGCGACGATCATCACATCTGATTGCCGAGGGCTTGGTCTAAACACAACCCCAAATCGATCTAAATCATACCTGGCTGCACCCGCGTGCATCATCTCTACAGCACAGCATGCCAACCCAAAGGTCATCGGCCACATTGAGCCGGTTCGCGCCCAATTAACTACAGCATCAACCGTGGTTGTGACAAAGCCTTGGTTTTGAATTTCGCTTATTCCCATTCAAGTGCTCCCTTTCGCCATTCGTAAATAAAACCTACTACCAATATCCCTAAAAATACCATCATTGCCCAAAATGCGGATACCCCAAGGTCAGATAGAACTACCGCCCACGGGAAGAAGAAGGCTATTTCAAGGTCAAAAATTATGAATAATATAGCTACTAAATAATACCTCACATCAAATTTCATCCGAGCATCTTCGAACGCCTCGAAGCCACACTCAAACGGCGAAGATTTTTCAGAATCAGGGCGCCTGGTCTTTAAAATTTCGCTAATACCAAAGCTAGCAACAAGAGCCGCGCCACCAATCAACACGCCAACTACAACAAACAAAAAAATAGGAAAGTAAAGCTCTAACATTTTTTCGACCCTTGGATAAGCAAACCGCGTGAAAAGTCGCAGTTAATATAGCTTATTTTTGATTATCCTGTTACTGGTATACGATTGTAACTCAAAACAGCTCAGAATCGATAACGATAGGTGCAAAAAAAACTAGCTCGAAACCTCAACAATCCTACCATTTTGAATTAACAAAAAATGGTGCCGATGGCCGGAGTCGAACCGGCACGCCTTGCGGCACTGCCCCCTCAAGACAGCGTGTCTACCAATTCCACCACATCGGCAAAAAAAAGGCGGTCGAGCTAACTAACAACCAGGGATTGGTCACGAGACAAGTAAAAGCGCAGTATATGAAGAGTTCCAGGATAGATGTTCCTTTACACGGCCAAAATTAATCCTGAAAACTTGGCACATCATTTGGCAACCCCTCGGTATTTTCATTCATCTGCTCTTCTGCTACCCCTGATCCAGTTAGATTCTCGTCCAAAACGCTTGATTCTTCTCCTGCATGTCCGTAAAAATAGGCCAATGCCATACTATTCAGAAGAAAAAGTGTGGCAGCAATAGAGGTGGTCCGACTCAAAAAAGAAGCGGAACCTCTGGAACCAAATACGGTGGAAGAGGCACCTGCTCCAAAAGAAGCACCCGCGGTAGCCCCTTTACCTTGTTGCAATAAGATAATGACCACCAAGAATACGGCCAGTACCACTTGAAAAGCCAACATAAGACCAAATCCTAATGACATCCTTCTTCTCTCCTCAAAATCAAACTAAGCACCCGCTGCCAACTTTCTAATTTCATTGAAACTATGAGGTTTAAGGGAGGCTCCGCCAATTAGAGCCCCACCTATTTCACCTTTTTCAAAGAAACTACCAGCGTTCTTTTCGTTAACACTTCCACCGTAAAGTATTTTAATGGTTTCAGCTACTACTGCATTGTGTTGTGCTACTCTGTCTCTTATCATGATATGTGTTTCGGACGCCAAGTCAGGCGAAGCGGATTCCCCAGTACCTATCGCCCAAACCGGTTCATAAGCTATCAAAAATTCTAGGTTTACCTTGCTCGTAGATTCTCCTAGCGCAGTAAATAGACTATCGATCTGTCCATTAATTACCTCACGTGTTAGCCCCTTACTTCGCTCCTCCCCAGTTTCGCCAACACAGCAGATTGGTATGAGGCCAGCCTCCATCGCGTTAACAAACTTTTTTCCTACCACCCCATTAGTTTCAAAGTAACACTGTCTGCGTTCAGAATGCCCGATTATAACGTATCTACAACCAACATTCCCAAGCATCTCTGGAGATATTTCACCAGTGAAAGCGCCCGATTTTTCAGTAGAGCAATTTTGCCCTCCCAGAAAAACCTCTGCGGAGCCTATCATTTCAGCAACTGACCTTAGAAAAATCGCTGGCGGACAGAGGACCGACCTTACACCCGGGACTTTAAAACCGACGATAGCCGGGACTATATTTGCGACCATTTCAGCAGAACCATTCATTTTCCAGTTAGCTATTATAATTCGACTATCCATCGACCTTTTCCATTCCTGCTAGTATAAACAACTCTCTCACCAAGCCAGCCCCTAACTCCACGGCTGAGCCGGGCCGCAAATCGATAGGCAGAAGGACGTTACCAAAACGCACTCTAATCAGCCTACTAACCTTTACCCCTTGCGATTCCCAAATTTTCCTAACTTCTCTATTTTTTCCGGACTGGACGACACAGGTATACCATCGATTAACACCCTCTCCATTGCCTCGAACCACATCGCTAAATCTCAGCTTTTCCCTATCTATCAAAACTCCATTTTTTAGTTTTTGGAGTTTCTCTTGGGACATTTCTCCGAAAACCCTGACCGCGTACTCTCTATCAAGTTTTCGCGAGGGGTGCATCAGACGACTTGCTAAATCCCCATTGTCAGTAAACAATATCAGGCCAGATGTATTCACGTCGAGGCGACCAATGGACACCCACCTGAAACCAATCTCTTTTGGAAGCCCTTCGTATATCGTTGACCATCGTTGATTTCCCGCCCGGCTGCTAACTACCCCAACGGGTTTATTGTAGGCCAGAACTCTTGATTTAGCTCGCCTTAATTTAACTCGGTGGTATCTACCATCATTGATAGCGATTTTATCTTGGTCTTTAACAGTGTCTCCAAGTTGTGCCACCTTCCCATTTATATTGATCCGCCCCTCTTTTAGTAGGGCTTCCATTGCTCTTCTAGAACCGAACCCAGCATTACTCAGATATTTTTGGACTCGAGATGAAGGGTTCTTCCCTCCTGAAACATTCTCGTACTTTTTGACGTTAGGCCGAATCATTCTTCGACTCCAAGGAGCAACAAGTGTCAACCCAAACAAACAAGTTAATCGTCATAACCGTTTTTGCGCCTCTTCCTCACCTGCAGGACTTCCTTGGATCTTTTCATCGTTTTTCGCCTCTTCCTCAAGAACGGGGAGTTCATTGAGCGAGCGAAGACCAAAGTAATCCAGAAACGCGTTCGTTGTACCGTAGAGCGTTGGTCTTCCTGGGACTTCTTTACGACCAACCGCCCTGATCCAATCTCGGTCTAAAAGTTGGCGTACCAAGGCTGAGCTTGCTGCTACACCCCTTATTTCTTCTATATCGCCTCTTGTCACCGGTTGCCTGTACGCTATAATTGCCATAGTCTCCAGAAAAGCTCTGGTGTACTTGGGTCTTCTTCCGTCCCAAAGCCCTCTTAAATTTTCCGTATAATCTTCCCTTGTTTTAAAACTAAACCCGCTAGCGGTCTCTATTAGTTCGATACCCCTCTCAGCATAATCAGATTTCAAATTTTCGATAATTCCTTTGATATCGGACGACTTCAGATCACATTGGTCCATTAACATATTGTTGATTCGACTCAGGGTAAGCGGCTCCTCAGAGGCAAAGATCATTGCTTCGATCACATTCTTTATATTTGTGTCTCTCATTTAGCGTTTCCAATGCGCTCTCTTTGTTTGAAGTAAATCTTTTCTTCCCCTTCATTTTGCAAGATAGATATCATTTGATTCTTTGCTAGTTCTAGAACCGCCACCAGAGATACAACCAAGCCAGCACGCCCCTCACCCTCAGCAATTAATTGTTCAAAAGAAAATATTTTCCTCAGTTTAAAAAAACCAAGAACTTTATTCATTCTGTCGCTAACAGAAAACTTTTCACGACCAATAAGATGGGCCTTTGCAAGCCTGAGCCTGGAAGTAACGGCCAAGAACGCATTTTTCAAATCCACAACGCTAGCCATGGGCAGAGGACTAACGGGCCTGGTCGACGAAACTACAGTATCAAACCAGTCTCTTTCCATTCTGGGAACCTCATCCAGCTGCTCTGAAGCGATCTTAAATTGCTCATAAACCTTTAACCTCCTTATCAATTCAGCTCGGGGGTCGTCCTCGTCCTCGTCGTTATCCAGAACAGGCAAAATAAATTTTGATTTAATCTGTGCTAAAACCGCGGCCATAAGGAGATATTCAGCGGCCAGATTCACATCCAGCTCATTCATCGTCGTGAGGAAATTCATATATTGCTCTGTGATAGGCGCAATGGCTAGCTCAGATATGTCTAAGTTTTCTTTCCTGATCAGATATAGGAGCAGGTCTAATGGTCCTTCAAATTCATCTAATGCCACTTTCATGGCGTCATGCGGAATATACAAATCGCTTGGTATTTCGGAAAGTTTACGACCACCTACGATCGCTATAGGCTCTTCATCTATCATCATTTCAGCGCCGATCATAACCCCCCTTTACGAATTTTAAAAGTTTCAAATATCATCGATGATTTAGTCCCATAGCGTTTTTTACCTCCTCTAAAGTATCCCTGGCAATTTCTCTAGCTCGTTCACTCCCCTCGTCGATTACTGCCTGAACAGATTCAGGATTACTCAGATATTCCTGGGCTCTCTCCCTGACCGGTTGCTGTTCCTTAAGGACAGAATCGATCAGAGGGCCCTTACAGTCTACACAACCTATGCTCGCGCTCTTACAACCCTTAATGGCCCAACTTTTCACATCATCATTAGAATAAACATTGTGTAACTTCCAAACCGGACATCTTGAGGGGTTCCCTGGATCGGCTCGTCGAACCCTAGCAGGGTCTGTTGGCATCGTCTTCAGCTTTTGTTCGACCGATTCAGGTTCCTCTCGTAAACCAATGGTATTATTGTATGACTTGGACATTTTCTCCCCATCTAAACCCGGCATTTTAGAGTCTTGAGTTAGCAAGGGTTGAGGTTCTGGCAAAATCACCTTGCCCCCACCTTCTATGTATCCAAGTAATCGTTCCTTATCACCAACACTAATATTTTGTTGACTTTCTAGTAACGCACGCCCTTTTTCTAAGGCCTCAGAATTTCCATCTTCTTGATAATCTTTTCTTATTTTTGAATATAGCTTGGAGTTCTTTTTCCCCATCTTCCTGGCCGCCTCTTCAGCTTTTTCACCATAATCTGCATCTCGACCGTAAATATAATTAAATCTCCGAGCCACTTCCCTGGACATCTCAATGTGCGCCACCTGATCTTCTCCAACCGGTACATAACCGGCTTTATAAATTAAGATGTCAGCAGTTTGCAGTAAAGGATAGCCAAGAAAACCATATGTTGATAAATCCTTCTCTTTCAACTTATCTTGCTGATCTTTGTAACTCGGAACCCTCTCAAGCCAACTAACGGGGGTTATCATAGAGAGCAGAAGGTGTAGCTCCGCATGCTCAGGAACCCGAGACTGCACAAATAACGTGGCCTCACCAGGATTAATACCAACCGAAAGCCAATCGACCACCATTTGTGACGCAGAGGCGCTAATTGGCGAAGTGTCCTCATAATTAGTCGTCAAGGCATGCCAATCAGCGACAAAAAAGAAACACTCATACTCGTGCTGCAAATTTATCCAGTTTTTGAGAACCCCATGGTAGTGTCCCAAATGCAGACTACCTGTCGGCCTCATACCAGAGAGCACTCTTCGATTTAAACTTATACTCATTTATTCTGTCACAAACCGCTCTTTCTAAACATTTCTAGTGGGTGTATCATAACACTAATCTCATGAGCATCTTCCCGGAGAAATAGCAGGCTTCTCAAGCTTCCTACACTTTTCCGTGAAAGACATCCAAACCAGCTCCCTTTTTTACCTTTGGCACTTTCACGAAGGAGTATATTATGGCAGCAAATCGCATAAAGATGATCAAAAAAGTTCTGGAAGAAACATTTTCTCCGATAGAAATAGAAGTATTAGATGAAAGTCACAAGCATGTGGGACATCTTGGCGCCCGCTCAGGTAAAGGACATTTCAAGCTCACTATCATATCCAAACGGTTCGAAGGTTTACCTATGATCCAGAGACAGAGGTTAGTATACCGCGCCCTAGCAAGTCTCATGGAAACAGATATTCACGCATTAAGCATGTCCACCCTTACACCAAGTGAGATAGGATAGCGGCTCGAAAGGGTTTATGGCTTAATAGAAAATTGTTCTTCCTCAGTGGAACCTGCTAAAGCGGTAACTGAAGAACTCCCTCCCTGTATTACAGTAGTAACAGCATCAAAATAGCCCGCGCCCACTTCCTGCTGGTGGCTTGAGAAAGTGTATCCTCGATCCAAAGCGGAAAACTCTTTTTCTTGTAGCGAGTTCACGTAAGCCGTCATCCCAGACTTCACATACTCATCCGCTAGTTCGAACATGTTAAACCACATATTGTGAATACCAGCCAAAGTGATGAACTGGTACTTATAACCCATAGCCCCTAATTCCTTCTGGAATTTAGCTATAGTTGCATCATCCAAATTACGCTTCCAATTGAAGGAAGGAGAGCAATTATAAGCCAAAAGCTGGTTGGGGTACTGTTTTTTTATAGCTTCGGCAAATACTTTTGCTTCCTCTAAATCGGGCACTGCTGTTTCGCACCACACTAAATCTGCATAGGGAGCGTAGGCCAAACCTCTTGAGATAGCCTGCTTAATCCCAGCATTGGAAACAAAAAATCCTTCAGCAGTTCTTTCGCCAGTTATGAACTCCTGGTCACGCTCATCAATATCACTAGTGACTAGAGCGGCTGCGTTTGCATCCGTTCTTGCGAGAACTATGGTCGGCACTCCCTCAACGTCAGCTGCTAACCTAGCCGCCACAAGTTTCTGCACAGCTTCGCTAGTCGGAACCAGCACCTTACCACCCATGTGTCCGCATTTCTTCACGGAAGCCAACTGATCCTCAAAGTGAACACCAGAAGCCCCAGCGGTGATCATCGCTTTCATAAGTTCAAAAGCATTCAGCACTCCTCCAAACCCTGCTTCTGCATCAGCGACTATAGGGGCAAAATAATCAATGTCTCCTTCCCCTTTCTGCCATTGAATTTGATCAGCACGAGTGAAGGCATTATTGATCCGTGAAACAATCGTCGGCACAGAATTAACGGCATAGAGAGACTGGTCGGGATACATGGTTTCAGAAGTATTTGCATCAGCGGCAACTTGCCAACCAGAGAGATAGATTGCCTTCACTCCAGCCTTCACTTGTTGCATTGCTTGCCCCCCAGTCAAGGCCCCTAGACAAGGCACATAATCTTCATTGTGAATGAGATCCCACAATTTGTGAGCGCCCCTAGTAGCAAGCGTGTGTTCTACAACCAAACTTCCTCGAAGTCGAACCACCTCTTCAGCAGAATACGGCCTGTAAACATCTGCCCAACGAGAATTGTTTTGCCAATCGTCTTTTAGACTTTCAGCTTGCTTAATTATTTCTGACATAGTTTTTTCCCAAAGGTTAAATTAGATGGTAAGCCTCAAGAGTCAAAAATGGAGCTAACTGCCTATCTTCAACAAGATCACTTAGCAGTTTGGCAGCCTCACTAAATTTTCTCACGGATAAAGCGTCTGAGGTAAACTCTCTTTCCACAGCCTCCAGTTCACTCCTCAATTCTTCTTTAAACAACTCAAGCGTTATCTTTTCGTGGCTACCCGAAAACTCCTGGCTGTGATGCACCCACTGCCATATTTGTGCGCGAGATATTTCGGCAGTAGCAGCATCCTCCATCAAATGATTCAGAGGCACACAACCGACCCCTCTCAACCATTCTTCTATGTATCGAAGAGCCGCGGATATATTTGTCCTGAAACCATCCAGAGTCTTCTCTCCCTCTGGTACAGCCAAAAGATCTTCCTGCTTTATTTCTAACCCATCGTGCACTTTATCTATCTGATTCAGACCAGGAAGCTGTTTCTCAAAAATTTCCATTGCCACCGGTATCAAACCTGGATGCGCCACCCAAGTACCATCATGCCCATTAAGTGCTTCTCGCTCTTTATCCTTACGAACCTTTTCTATAGCGGACTGATGGGCTACCTGATCGTCCTTTATAGGAATTTGAGCCGCCATACCCCCCATCGCATGAGCGCCTCGTTTGTGACAGGTTTGTACCAGGAGCTTCGAATAGGAATCGAGAAAATGAACATCCATACCTATACTCTTCCTATCAGGTAGTACAAAATCAGCATTATTTCTAAAACATTTGATGAAACTAAAAATATAATCCCACCGACCGCAATTTAGTCCCGCAACGTGCTCTCTCAGCTCCCAAAGAATTTCATTCATCTGAAAAACAGCCGGTATCGTCTCTATTAATACGGTCGCTTTGAGCGTTCCTTGTGGTATGTCACACCAATTTTGAGCGAAGATGAAAACATCGTTCCACAGTCTAGCTTCGTGATAGCCCTCTAACTTGGGTAAATAGAAAAAAGGACCCTTATTTGCCTCATACATCTTTCTGCCATTGTGAAAAAAGAACAGACCAAAATCTATCAATGCCGCTGGTACTGGGCTCCCGTCAGCTAAAAATCCCTTTTCTTTTAGATGCAGACCACGCGGACGCACGATTAATGTTGCCGTCCGATCGGCCAGCTGGTATTTTTTTCCTATCTCGTTTGTAAACTCTATGGTTCCGCTGGTCGCATCCTTTAGATTCACCTGACCGTCCATCATAGCGGACCAAGTAGGGCTTGAGGAGTCCTCAAAATCGGCCATATAAACCTTGGCACCGGAATTCAGCGCATTGATTATCATTTTTCTATCCACTGGCCCAGTGATTTCAACTCGTCGGTCTTGAAGAATTTCAGGGACCTTGGATACTTTCCAAGAGCCATCCCTTATTTTCTTAGTCTCTTCCAAAAAATCAGGCAATTCGCCCTTATCGAACTCTGCCTGTCTAACAATTCTATCGGCCAGAAGATCCTCTATTCTGGAACTAAACTCAGTACAAAGTGCCTGCAAAAAGTCTAATGCGGGCTCGCTCAGTATGTCTTCATAACCTTCCTTAGGACAAACCAATTTAAGAGGATTTGCGCTGTCGGTGCCGATACTTTCTGTCATTAACTGATCACCTACCTTTGAGAATGAAAACCAATTTCTGTCTTTTGACGTAAACTCATAGAATAAATTTCACACAGGATTATAGATTTTTCCTGAAAAAAAACATAGGGGGTGAAAGGTAAGTTGCACCGCATCATTTGTCAATACCGGGTAGATAAATTGTCTATTTTTTTATACAGTCAAGTTGCTGCTAGAGACTCTTGAGAGTCCACCCAAGGCAAGAGAGATAAAAAACGTAGTGCTTAAATAGGACAAAAAACAGTGGAAGAGAAAGACGACCACGGGTCTGGCGACTTATTGGTTAAAGAAGCGCCTCCAAAGGTGAAAAAACCAAAAATGTATAAGGTCGTTATGATTAACGACGACTATACTCCAATGGAATTCGTGATACACGTTTTGGAGTTCTTTTTTGCAATGAATAGGCAGCAAGCTACAAAGGTGATGCTTGAGGTTCACACCAAGGGGAAAGGCGTTTGCGGGATTTTCTCTTATGATCTAGCTGAAACTAAAGCAACACAAGTGGTTGATTATGCTAGAAGTAACGAGCATCCTTTGATTTGCACCGTAGAGACAGATGACTAGAATGCAATTTAACTTAAATAAAATAGACAAAAATCAAGGAATTCATTGTGCTTAGTAAGGAACTGGAGGCCACCCTAAATGCAGCCTTTAAAGAAGCGAGAGAGAGTCGACATGAGTTCATGACCGTAGAGCACCTGCTACTCGCGCTTACGAGTAATGAGGTCGCTGCAAAGATTCTGACCGCCTGTGGAGGGGATCTCGATTCAATTAGACGACAGCTAAACTCTTTTATCGACGATAGTGCACCTTTGTTATCAGAAGATACCAGCAGAGATACTCAACCGACCATCGGTTTCCAAAGGGTTCTCCAAAGGGCAGTATTTCACGTCCAGTCTTCTGGCAAAAAGGAAGTGACAGGCGCGAATGTGTTAGTGGCGATTTTTGGAGAAAGGGAATCCCACGCTGTCTATCTACTAAACCAGCAAAACATAGCTAGGCTAGACATAGTCAATTGCATATCACATGGAATTTCGAAAGATAATGAGGAGACTGAGGGAGAAGGCGACTTTGATGATTCACCAGACAACGAGACCTTGACCGACAAAGAAGAAAAATCAGCACTGGATTTATACACTGTGAATCTTAATGACTCAGCGGCTGCCGGTAACATAGACCCGCTGGTAGGGCGGGAGGAAGAAATAGAAAGGACTGCTCAGATTCTTTGTAGAAGAAAGAAGAACAACCCCTTATTTGTTGGGGAAGCTGGAGTTGGTAAAACCGCAATTGCTGAGGGACTAGCGCGTAGGATTTTTGAGGGAGACATCCCCGACATTCTCTCTAGCTCAACAGTATATTCCTTGGATCTAGGTGCCCTAATAGCAGGAACAAAGTACCGCGGGGACTTTGAGGCGCGCATGAAAAGCGTTTTGGAAGAGCTCAAAGAAGACAAGGAAAGTGTTCTTTTCATCGATGAAATTCATACGATTATCGGGGCCGGCTCTGCATCTGGCGGTGTAATGGACGCTTCAAATCTTATAAAACCCGCTCTAGTTTCTGGTGAGTTAAGATGCATAGGTTCCACTACTCATCAGGAATACAGAAGCATCTTTGAAAAAGACAGGGCACTAGCCAGGCGGTTTCAAAAAATTGACGTGCTAGAACCAAGTGAAGAAGAAGCTATCAAGATTTTACAGGGGCTTAAGGAGCGCTTCGAGAAACATCACAGCATCAAGTACACTACCCAAGCGATTAGGTCCGCTGTGGAACTCACAAACCGCCATATTAATGACAGGAATCTTCCTGACAAAGCTATAGATGTAATAGATGAAGCCGGTGCCAGACAACGGTTGCTCCCTGTATCTAGGAGAAGAAAAACTATAGGGGTAGGTGAAATAGAAGAGATTGTGTCGAAAATAGCGCGCATTCCCCCCAAGACCGTATCAACCTCTGACAAAGATGTACTAAAAACTCTGGAGCGAGACCTAAAAATGGTTGTTTTTGGACAGGATGAGGCCATTGGCACCCTCAGCGCTTCGATTAAAATGGCCCGATCGGGTTTGGCAAATAGAGAAAAACCTATTGGCTCATTTCTCTTTGCGGGCCCTACTGGTGTAGGAAAAACAGAAGTAACCAAACAGTTGGCAAGCCTTCTTGGAGTAGAACTTGTTAGATTCGACATGTCCGAATATATGGAACGGCATACTGTTTCCAGGCTCATAGGGGCACCACCAGGGTATGTAGGTTACGATACCGGAGGTTTACTTACTGAAGCGGTGATAAAATCACCTCATTCTGTACTGCTGCTAGATGAAATTGAGAAGGCTCATACAGATGTGATGAACATATTACTGCAAGTAATGGATCACGGCACCCTCACAGACGCTAATGGTAGAAAAACTGATTTCCGTAATGTAGTTATTGTCATGACCACAAATGCCGGAGCAGAAAAAATCAATAGGGCATCGATTGGTTTCACCATGCAAAATCATGCCTCCGATGCGGGAGAGGAAGTGAAGAAGTCTTTCACCCCGGAATTCAGAAACAGGCTTGATGGCATTATCCAATTTGCACCTCTTGGAACAGAAACGATTGCACACGTAGTAGACAAGTTCCTAGTCGAATTAGAATCTCAGCTTGATGAACAAAAAGTCTCTCTGTTAGCAGACAAAAAAGCCAGAAACTGGTTAGCAAAAAAAGGATACGACCCACAAATGGGGGCTCGTCCGATGAGGAGGATCATTCAAGAAAAAATTAAGCGCCCACTTGCGGATCAACTGCTTTTCGGAGAGCTAACAAGCGGAGGACACATTAAAGTTACAGTTGAAAAAGGAGAACTTGTAGTGAAGATCGAGGAAGCAGTCAGATAAATTCATAGAAAGGTGATAAGATTCCTTGCCAGTAAAATTTGCACAAGGCGCGAAATTAATTTAGGCAAAAGCAATCATGGAAGAAAGAAAAATCACCGAACAATCCGGCAGACACTACGAACAATTCGAAGTAGGAGATACTTATTCTCACCGACCTGGGCGAACTATCACCGAAACCGATAATACTTGGTTTACTTTACTCACAATGAATACTCATCCCTTACACTTCGACAAAGAATATGCAAAACAATCAGAATTCGGACAAATATTAGTTAATAGCGCATTCACGGTTTCTCTTATAGTGGGAATGAGTGTCAGAGATGTAAGTCAAAACGCGATAGCAAACCTAGGTTGGAAAGAAATTCGTCTACCCTCCCCTGTTTTTGTTGGAGACACTCTCTACGCCGAAAGCACTGTTTTAGAAAAAAGAGAATCTAAATCCAGACCAAACGCTGGAATCGTCAAGGTGAGCACATTGGGGAAAAAATCAGACGGTACCCTCGTTTGTGATTTCGAGCGCACTATGTTGATACCGAAGCAAGGTTATGGGATAAAGATCTAGCCAAGATTATGAACTACATTAATAACGATCATTTAATGACTATCCCCTAGGAAATCAATATGAATCCAAAAAAACCGTTGAATTCCCAAAGCGCGAATGTGACACAACCAAAATCTCAGGGCGCTAGCCAGGCCATGCTATATGCGGTCGGTATGAAAGAGGAGGATATGGCCAAAGCTCAAGTGGGCATTGGGAGCGTCTGGTACGAGGGAAACCCTTGTAATATGCATCTCTTGAATTTAGCGGAAGAAGCGAAAAGAGGCGTGGAAGAATCCGGTTTAATTGGAATGCGATTCAATACTGTCGGAGTTAGCGACGGCATTTCTATGGGAACTCGAGGCATGAGCTATTCGCTACAATCACGGGATTTAATAGCTGATTCCATTGAGACCATCATGGGAGGACAATGGTATGATGCAAATATCTCCATCCCTGGATGTGATAAAAATATGCCCGGCTGCCTTATAGCTATGGGCCGCCTGAATCGCCCCTCTCTAATGATTTATGGAGGTACAATAAAACCAGGAAAGTCCAGGGATAACACCCCGTTAGATATTGTTTCCGCATTTCAAAGCTATGGTTCTTACCTGGCAGGCTCAATTGACGAAGAAGAACGGCAAGATATAGTAAAAAATGCTTGTCCAGGGCCTGGTGCTTGTGGCGGGATGTACACGGCCAACACAATGGCATCGGCTATAGAGACCATGGGGATGTCCTTACCATACAGTTCGTCCACACCAGCTGACGACAAAAAGAAAATAGAAGAATGTCGTCTGGCTGGTCAGGCTATATTAAATCTATTAGAAAATGATATTAAACCGAAAGACATAATGACCCGGGAAGCTTTTGAGAACGCCATGGTAATAATCTCTGCTCTAGGGGGCTCAACAAACGCGGTTTTACACCTAATAGCCATGGCCAAATCAGTGGACCTAGATCTTGAATTAGAGGACTTCCAGCGCGTAAGTGATCGAGTACCCTTTATAGCTGACCTGAAACCAAGTGGGCTGTACGTGATGGAGGATCTGCATAGGGTGGGAGGAATACCAGCGGTACTAAAGTTTTTGCTTAGAGAAGGACTCATAAAAGGGGACTGTCTCACTGTCACGGGTCATACTCTCGCCGAAAATTTAGAAGACTGTAAAGAACTCAGCCCTACACAACCTATAATAAAACCTCTCTCCTCACCAATCAAAAAAACTGGACATCTACAAATATTAAAAGGCAACCTGGCTCCAGGTGGCGCAGTAGCCAAAATTACTGGAAAAGAGGGCCTAATGTTCAAAGGGCCTGCTAGAGTTTTTGACTCGGAAGAAACGATGCTCGAGGGATTACGCGAGGGCAAGATAAATAGTGGAGACGTTATAGTCATTCGTTACGAGGGACCCAAAGGTGGACCGGGAATGCCTGAGATGTTGACCCCCACCTCGGCAATAATGGGTGCCGGGCTAGGGGAGGAAGTTGCCCTAATCACAGATGGTAGATTTTCCGGTGGATCGCATGGGTTCATAGTTGGCCACGTGGTGCCCGAAGCGCAAGAAGGGGGAACCATAGCGCTCCTAAGGAATGACGATATTATAACCATCGATGCTGAAAAAAACGAATTACTTGTCGACCTAACCGAGACAGAACTGCAATCACGCCTGAGCGATTGGGTTCCGCCGCCTCTCGCCGCAACTAAGGGTACTTTATATAAATATATAAAAACTGTGACTGACGCTTCTCAGGGCTGCGTGACAGACCAATAATAGCACCGTCAGAGCTTTTTCCTGACCCCCGCATACTCCTCGTAAAACTTCAAAACCCTTTTCACGTAATTTTGTGTTTCTCGGTAAGGGGGAATTCTCCTGCCGTATTTAATAACCGCATTTTCACCAGCATTGTAGGCTGCCAACGCCAATCTAATGTCGTTGTGAAACAAGTCTAAAAGGTACCGAAAATACCGTGCCCCCCCTCTTATGCTATCAATCGGATCTTTTCTGTCTTTAACACCGTAACGAGATGCGGTAGCCGGCATCAGTTGCATAAGACCCACTGCCCCAGCCCTAGAAACAGCTTCAGGGTTATAACCTGATTCCGCCGAAATTATTGCATGCAACAAACTAGCAGGAATTCTGTGCGCCTGAGCAGCTCGTTTCACAACAGTCCCATATAGTTTTCGTTTCTCATAGAAACTACCGCTGATTACTTCAATTTTTCTCCTAGGAGTTGCTCGTAACTTAACTTCCTTATAACCCTTGTGACGGACCCGATCACTGAAGGTAGAGTTACCTTTTCTGTCGACATATCGGTAAATTCTCGAACGCAGTTTTGAAGATTGTGGTTCGTTTTGTATTATATTTTTTATTCGATTCGATAGCTGCGACTTAATTTTATTTTCTTTTTCTTTATAAAAATTATTTTTCGACTTCATCTTTTCAGCGATCTTCTTATCGAACTGTCCCCAGTCTTTTTCTGCCATCGATTTATCAGTAAAAAGTAACAAAAAGGACAAAATTACCCAGCCAGAAAATCTCATAAATAGCCCAATAAAATACAAATTACAGGGGCTAAAACGAAAGTAAAAACGCCCGCTAGCAGGTCATCTAACATGATTCCCATACCCCCTTGACACTCTCTATCCACCTTACTTATTGGCCACGGTTTGGCGATGTCAAAAAAACGGAATAAAACAAAAGTTAGCGGAATAAAAATAAATTGAATCTCAAAGTTCTCTAATAGCCTAAATAGTTCTAACACGGGAATCCAACCCGCCCCAATAAAAAACCCTACTATTTCATCAAAGACTATCGCCTTATGATCGTGAGCATCTAAAAACCGAGAGGTTCGAGCACAAATGAAGATCCCCACAAAGAAAAGCACAATACAGAGCAAAAAATATAATACGAGGGTAAATATTGGAGAATAAAGAAACCAAATAAAACCTAAAACCCCAACTAAAGTACCAGCGGTGCCTGGTCCTAGCGGGGCCAAACCAGAACCTAGACCCAGAGCAACCAGATGCCCTGGATCGGTTAACATTTTGACAGAAGGTTGCTTGGACATGCTACCTCTAATTTTTAGTGTTATCGGTAGTTTCGGGGTTAAACCGAGATAATTTCTCCAGCACTTCTACCGTAAGAATTCGCTCATAGCGCTTCCCATCTATCAGCCAAGTAGGGTAACTTTTTATTTTTTTTAGTAAACAAATCGTACTTTGGGGAGTGTTTTGCCCCCGGGGAGAACACTCAACGTAAGGAAGATAAGACGCCGCTGAACCAAAAAGTTCTTTCTGAGCCTGACAAGCATTACACCAACTAGCACCATAAAAGGTGGCTCCCCTCTCGCTTAAGTGGGTAGCTAGAGCCTGCAATTGAGGATCGGCTGCTTTTTGGAAGATATTGTCCTCGTGAGCAATAGAATGCATTGTGATTATGACTGCTAAACCTGCGACTGTACCCACAAGACGATCTTTACTTTTTTTTTGCGCGGCTAAAAAGAAACTCGCACCGAACAAACTGCTAATTATTATGAGAGAGACAGTACAGTAATAACAAATAGTCCCAATTTCAAATAATGATATTAAAAATAAATAAACACTTACTAAAAAACCTAGAGTCACTATCGACAATTGGTACTTCCGACTTCTTTTAAAATACCGAATGAATAGAATTCCCAAGGTTCCATACATCAAAGCGCCCCAAACAGCCAACGGCGCACCCAAAAAAACAGACCATCTGCTGTTGAGAACAACATCACAAGAAGCAGCGCCACAAAAAGGGAGGTTTAGACTAGAGTAATGCTTCCAAACAAGAAGAAGGGAAACCAAGAATCCAGCCGCAGTCGCAAGAATATGAAAACTCCGTGCTTCTAAAGTTTTAGCGAGATTTTTTTTCATGTTTACTCCCTTTTTATTGTTAATAATGCTCATGAAGGAGAGAGATTTCAAACTTAATATAAAAAATCTATGGAGGATGATATGGTATTAAATTGTATAGTTGGCTTACAACCCTCGAGTTTTTTGTACGCTTAAGAATCATGTTAGTTTAAAGAAAAATATGCAATACACCGTCGCAAAACTAGCCGAAACCTTTGACCTGACTATATCGGGAGATAGAAATATCGTTATAGAAGGGGTCTGCGGGATTTCTGACAACAAGACTAAGAATTTATCATTTCTGTCAGATAAAAGGAAAACTCGAATGGCTGAAGAATCTGACATTCCAGTTTATATAGTCTCAATGGAAACCAAGTTGAACGGGAAGACTCTGTTACATCACCAGTCACCCGAGTATATCTTCTGTTTAATTTCCGAATTGTTTTCTAAATCAAAAATAAAGTTAGAAAAAATTCAAGATCAAAACGTTAGAATCTCACAAAGTTGTAATCTACACCCCTCAGCCGAAATCGGATTTAATGTCGTAGTCGGTGAGGATGTTGAGATAGGTTCAAATACTAAAATCTATCCGAATTGCGTAATTATGGACAGATGTAAGATAGGAAATGATTGTACGATTTACCCTAATTGTACGGTAAGGGAGGATTCTGTTCTGGGAAATAATGTAATACTCCAAGCCGGTGTGAGCATCGGTGGAGATGGATATGGTTTTCTTAAACATGGCGAAGAGCATGTGAAAATACCTCAACTTGGAAATGTAGTCATATCCGACGATGTAGAAATTGGTGCAAACTCGACGATTGATCGAGGGAGATTTTCTAGAACTTTCATAGGTAAAGGCACTAAGATAGATAATTTAGTTATGGTTGGTCATAACGTGTCCATAGGAGAGAATTGCCTGATCGTGTCCCAGACAGGTATATCAGGCAGCACGCAGATTGGAGATCGAGTAACCTTAGCGGGGCAGGTAGGTACAGTAGGGCATGTCCAAATAGGGAGTGATGTAACTGTATTAGGAAAAGGAGGGGTTACCAAAAGTCTCTTGAAACCGGGAATTTACGCGGGAATGCCAGCACGTCCTGCCAAGGTCTGGAGAAAAGCGATTGCCAAGCTCTACTCCCAGAAAAAAGACCTTTGAGAACACGAGGTTTAAGCCCAGAACTATTTATTTATGGAAACACACCTGCCTTATTAACCATGGATGGCATCTCTTGGCCTATGACTTGGCCCAGCCAGTTGGAAGTCTCGATAAGCTTAGTCATAGAAATCCCGGTTTGGAACCCCATGCGATCAACGAGATATAAAACGTCTTCGGTTCCCACATTCCCCGTAGCGCCGGGGGCAAAGGGGCAGCCTCCTAACCCGCCGCAACTAGAATCAAATATCCTCACACCAGCTTGTATCGCAGCATAGACGTTACTTATGCCGGTATTCCTGGTATTGTGAAAATGCAATCTAAGGGGAATCTCGCCGGTAATCGGTTTTAAGCGATATATTAGTTCCGTGACCTGGGTAGGAACTGCCACTCCGATCGTGTCAGCAATCGAGATTTCATCTACACCAAGTCCTATCAAATTCTTTGCTATCTCCACAACCCTATCCGGGCTCACTTCACCCTCAAAAGGGCACCCAAACGCTGCAGCTATAGTCACACCAAAAAATCTATTGTTCTTTTTAGCAAGATTAATCATACTCACTAGCGATGACATCATTTCATGAGAGGTCTTACCTTGATTTCTTTGGCAAAAAGTGTCCGTTGCCACAGTGGCGCAATTAATCTCGTCCAGTTCGGTATCCAATGCTCTTTCTAAACCCTTCTCATTCAAAACGAGCCCAATGTATTTAGTATTTTCTATTTTTGGCAGATTTTTAATCAAAAGATCGACATCCGCCATTTGAGGTACCCTCTTTGGATTAACGAAACTCGCTACCTCTATCCGGCGCACTCCAGAATCAGCAAGACCAGAAATAAGCTTAATCTTGTCAGAGGTATTAACGATCGCAGCCTGACTCTGTATTCCGTCTCTCGGCCCAACATCCACCAATTCAATTTTTTTCATGAAAAGAACTCGCAAACTATGTTTTCTATATAGTATATTACAGGAGAATTCAGGGGAAAATTTATTCTTATCTTCTACTGATAGTCTGAACGCTTTCCCAACAACATGCGAACCATTCTCCTTAGGGACTTTCCTATGAGTAATTTTGATTTTGATCTATTCGTGATCGGCGGCGGCTCTGGAGGCGTGCGTGCTGCGAGGTTCGCTGCGGATTTGGGTAAAAGAGTTGCTATCGCGGAAAAACAAGCATTAGGCGGCACATGTGTGAACGTAGGATGCATTCCAAAAAAACTCTTTTCGTATGCAGCTCATTTTTCTAGCGACTTTTCAGATGCAAAGGGGTTTGGTTGGAGTTCCGGCAAGCCCTCTTTTAGCTGGCATGATCTCTTAACCAATAAAAATCGAGAGATAGAAAGATTGAACGAAATTTATGAGAGACTTTTAGTGAACTCCGGGGTACACATTATTCGTGGTCATGCTTCGCTGCAGACTAAGCAATCCGTTTCCGTTGAGGGGCACACTTATACTGCAAAAAATATTTTAGTTGCGGTAGGTGGCAAACCGGAGATTCCAGAATTCCCCGGTTGCGAACATGTAATTAGTTCTGATGAAGCATTCTACCTGAAAGAACTGCCACAGAAAGTACTCGTTGTCGGTGGCGGCTATATAGCCGTTGAGTTCGCTTCGATTTTTAACGGTCTAGGTTGTGATACTTCTCAACTGTATCGAGGGGATTTGTTTCTACGGGGATTCGACTTCGATGCGAGAACCTTTCTCGCTAATCAAATAAGAGAATCTGGAATTGACCTACAATTTAACTGCTCAATAAACGAGATAACCAAACAAGATGACAGGTTGACTGCTAACTTTTCTTCTGGGGAAGAAGTATCTTGTGATTTAATCATGTATGCCACCGGCCGAACACCTTTGACTGAAAACTTAGGACTGGAAAAATTAGGTATAAAAGTAGACTCAAAGAATGCTATCGCAGTAGACGAAAATTATAGGACTAACATAGATACTGTATTGGCTATTGGAGATGTGACAGACAGAGTCAACCTGACCCCAGTCGCTCTAGCAGAAGCGATGACAGTGGTATCCCACCTATTCGGTGACGGCAAAAAACGAGTAGACTATAATTTGATTCCTAGCGCAGTTTTTAGCCTCCCTAATCTTGCCACGGTAGGTCTCACTGAAGAAGAAGCAAGAGAAAAACACAAGGAAATTAAAATATTCATTTCCGAATTTAAGCCCTTAAAACACACTCTAACCGGAAACCACGAGAGGACGCTAATGAAACTCGTGGTTGATGGCGAAAGCGATTTAGTTGTAGGCGCCCATATGGTGGGAGCTGACGCGGGAGAGAGTCTTCAAGGAATAGCGGTAGCAATGAAGGCCGGGGCGACAAAAGCCTTGTTCGATGAAACCATCGGTATCCACCCGACTTCTGCCGAAGAGTGGGTGACCATGAGACAACCTGTTATACGATAAATATTAATCCTCGGTAAAAAAAATATGCTTCCAATTAACACAACGCGAATCTTTTTACTCACCCTTTTAATGTCGCTCCAATCCGCTTTCGCGGTTACGGACGGTGATTTAGCCCCTGAATTTAATTTGATGGGCTCCGACGGTAAATTCCATGCTTTGAAGGACTACAGGGGGCGTACTGTGGTCTTGGCATGGTTCCCTAAGGCATTCACTGGAGGCTGAACCGCTGAGTGTAAATCACTTCGGGAAAGTGAAAAAGCTCTGGAAAGTCATGAAATAGCCTTATTAATGGCAAGCACAGATGAATATGAAATACTGAAAAAGTTCGCTGAGGCAAATCGAGCGAAGTTTCCAATCTTAAGTGATCCGGATGGCAGCACTGCCACGGAATATGGTGTTTTAAAGTTTGGAAAATTTGCTTCTAGAACAACATTTATCATTGACGAGGAGGGAATTATCTTAAAGATCATTGAAAAAGTGAATCCAGTTTCAGCGGGGAAGGATCTCTTAGAAATCCTAGATAATTTACCAGGAGCATAACATGGATAATTACGAAACAGCTGGTTACGGCGGTGGTGAGATTGGTTTTGGGGAACAGGCTGCAGTTCTCGTAGTAGACTTTCAATTGGGTTTTACAGACCCTTCCTATCCCGCGGGTAAAAGTGAACATATTCACAGCGCAGTATTACGCACTAAGAATCTTTTAGAGCTAGCGAGAGAGAAAAATATACCCGTTGCCAACTGCAATGTGGCTTGGAGCGGTATAACTGATATGGGCTACTGGAAGGTTTCTTCGTTATACGACGGTAGCTTTTTTAAAGGTCATAAATCAACTGAAATAGATCCAAGGGTTCTCAACGAAGACTATGATTTTATTTTCACAAAAAGCGCTCCCTCTATTTTTTTTCAAACCCCTTTACTAACTTATCTAGGAAAACAAAGAGTAGATACCGTAGTTATAACTGGTTGCACTACGAGCGGTTGTGTAAGGGCATCAGTAGTGGATGCGTTCTCCTATGGATTCAGGGTCATAGTCCCTCAGGAATGCTGCGGAGATCAAGAAGAGCAAGCTCACAAAGATTCCCTGCGAGATGTTGGAAGAAGATATGCGGATGTCTTACCTACAGAAACCGTCATGAGTCACTTTCAAACAATATCAGTGAATTTGTAGTGACCATATCATGTGAGTCGATTTTTTAGGAACCCTCAAGGTATATGAGAAGGTGTTAAAATTGTTTGAGGAATAGTTATATATGAAGCATGAAGGAATCACCCTAGTAGCAGATGCTATCCACAACCAAGCTGAGCCTCGGCATTACATGACGATAAAAGAGAGCCCAAAGTTCTGGCTAGCGAAAATAGAAGAGCAAATCTTAGCAAAAAGCCATACCGCTATCGAACTAAAAGAAGTCGGGTTAGATATTTACCCGCCGGTGATTTATTTTCCTCTCAAAGATGTGGTAACTACCCACCTAAAGAAAAATAAAAAAAGCACTTTCTGTCCTTTGAAAGGCTCAACTTACTATTTGGATCTTTTTACGGACCAATCGAAAATTAAGGATGTAGCTTGGGTCTACGAAACTACTATTGCAGAAGCGAGTGAGATAAAAAATATGATCGCCTTTGACACTTCTAAGGTGAGTTTAATCTCTCATTAGTCCTCATGAGACCTTAGGAGCTTGCCTCTCATCGACTTGGTAAGCATATGAAACCTCCATACCAGTGCTAAACCAGCCAAGACCAGGGAGAGGGCTATCCCAAACCAAATACCAGCAGGTCCCACCTCTAGCCTTATCCCAACGAGATAAGCTGTACCAAATCCAATCACCCAATAATTAAAACCATTTAATATCATTGGAATACGAGTGTCTTTTATTCCTCTCAAGGAAAAAGCAGCCGCAGTCTGCACGGCGTCCCCCACTTGAAGAAAAACTGCGATCTTGAGTAATGATAAGGCAACCGATGATATTTCAGGTTCCTTAGTATATAAGGCGATTATTCTTTCAGCAAAACACAAAGTGAGCGAAGCGGAAACAATCGACACCGACAAACAAAGGAAAATTCCAGTGAAACCTATCCTAACCGCACCATGGAGATCAGAACGACCCACACGCTGGCCTACACAAATAGTTAGCGCCATACCCAGCCCAAGAGGTAACATAAAAACCAAGCCAGAAAAATTCAACACGATCTGATGAGCCGCTATAACTTCTGTTCCAAAAAACCCCATCATCAACGCAACAACCGAAAATAAGGCCGAATAAAGAAAAAAATTCAATCCTATTGGTAATCCTAATTTGAATAATCTACTCAATAGCTTTCTCTCCGGTGATAGGTAAGTTAGCGAAAATGAAAATCTTGTGAACCGAGCAGAAATTCTTGTATAGCTAAAAAGTAGAACAAACATCAACCATAAACTGAGACCGCTTCCAACACCACAACCCGCCGCACCCATCGCCTCCACACCGAATTTCCCATTCATAAGACAAAAATTGATGAACACATTTATCGGAAGAACGACCAGCATTACTATCATAATGGGAATCGTCTCACCCACGCCTTCACTCATTTGCTTCAAGGTGTGATAGAAGAAACCTCCCAGAACGCCCCAGCTTAACCCATTTAAATAACCTTGGGCTAAATCAGCTACCTCTGGTTCAATTTTCAATCTTTCGAAAATAGGGAAAAAAGAGCGCATAACTAGAATGACGCAGAGGCTTATTACTAAAGCCAACCAAAAACTCTGCTTGGTATGGTTTTTTATCTCCTCATATTCACCCCTACCATAAAGCTGAGCCACGCTAGGACCTACCGCCATTAAAATCCCCAACCCAAACAAAAAAAGGGAAATCCAGACCCCAGAACCTAGCGCTACCGCAGCCAACTGCTTGGTTCCCAAGGCTGAAGCCATCAAAGTGTCCGCCACATTAACTGCTAAACTGGAGATATTATTTAATACTAAGGGCAATCCTACTGAAAATAGTAACGTCAAATCTTGCCGTAATTTAGAAAAAGTTAACCGGATAATGTTTTTTCTCAAAATGAAAAATTTAACGCACTAGTTTCACGAGGAATGAATCAGCGGTACAGCGTCCAGAAGCTGTTTGGTATAGAACATCTTGGGGCTTTTCAAAACCTCGTGGACGGACCCACTTTCGACAATTACACCGTCTTTCATTACCGCAACCTCATCCGCCATATATGCAACCACTCCTATATCGTGAGTCACAAATAGGTAACTCATGCCACGCTCCTTCTGTAACTGCATGAGCAGAGACAGAATCTGATGTTGTATGGAGACGTCTAAAGAGCTGGTCGGTTCATCACATACCAGAATACTCGGATTGACAGATAAAGCCCTAGCAATGCAAATCCTTTGCCTCTGACCACCTGAAAACTCGTGAGGATACCTATAGAAATGTTCCGCCTCAAGACCAACCAAAGTAAGAAGCTCCTCAACCCTGCGATGCCTTTCTGACCTACTACCACAGATCTTTTGCACCTCCATACCCTCACTAATTATTTCCCCGATTCTCATTCTAGGGTTCATTGAGGAAAACGGATCCTGAAAAACGATTTGTATTTCTGACCTTAAATTTTTAGCAGCTTCTCCTCTATATTCTTCTAATCTCTTTCCTTTGTAAAAAATGCTTCCTTCTGTATTTTTTATCAATTGAATTATGGCTTTTCCTGTAGTGGTTTTACCACACCCCGACTCCCCTACCAGCGCTAGGGTTTTGCCTTTCTTCAGTTCTAGGCTTACCCCGTTCACAGCTTTTATGTGTCCAACAGTTTTGCGGAACAGGCCTTTTTTAATAGGAAACCATACCTTCAAGTCTTTCACATCAAGTACTTTTGCATTTACTTTAGAATCCGATGTTCTAGCCTCACCCTCTCTTTTTTTCCAGCCAGGTAGAGAGTCAAGGAGCTTCCTTGAATAGGGATGGCTAGGCCCTTCACGGAGTATATCTACATTTCCACTTTCAATTATCTCACCTTCCCGCATAACCAGAACTCGATCGGCAATTTGATACGCCACCGCTAAATCATGAGTTATAAATAGAACAGACATATCATTTTTTTCTTGGAGGGATTTTATTAGCCTTAAGATTTGAGCTTGGACGGTCACATCCAGGGCAGTTGTGGGTTCGTCAGCGATTAATAACTGAGGATTTTTTGCTAATGCAATCGCTATCATCACCCTCTGCTTCATTCCCCCGGAGAACTCATGAGGATATCTATCCAACATAACTTCTGCTTCGTTAATTCCAACATTCTTTAGCGACGTAATCACATTTGTCCGTATATCAGCTTCCGTTGACAAAACATTCGGGCTAAAAGCTTCTGATATTTGCTTCTTTATTGAAATTACAGGGTTCAAGGAAGACTGAGCCTCTTGAAAAATAACTCCGATTTTCGATCCCCGCACTCGTGATATTTCAGAATTTGTATGTCGAAATAAATCTTCTCCCGCCAAGTGAACAGACCCGCCAATGATCTTGGCTCCCGTTGGTAAGAGACGCGGAATCGACAAAGCAGTAAGAGATTTTCCGCTTCCTGACTCACCGACCAACGCAACTATCTCCCCAGAGCCCACTGAGAAAGTCAAATTATTAACCACCCTTTTTTTCAGGGAATCTGAAAAGGCGATAGATAAATTTTTTACTTCGAGCAATTATATCTCCAATTGTTTGTCGTGTTATTAAAAGAAGTTTACCGATCCTTGATTCGTGGATCGAAAGCATCTCTAACTGCATCCGCGAAGATATTTGCTGCTAGAACTAGAACCAGCATAAACAAAAAAGCTGTCAATAAAGACCACCAAACCACTGGTTCCCTAGCTAGCTCTAACCGAGCGCCGTTTATCATATTACCCCAGGATTCTGTGCTCTGATCCACACCGATATCAATATAGGTCAGTGCGGCCTCGGCTAAAACCAACCCACTAAAATCCAGTACTATCGCTATCATAACAATGTGCATAACATTCGGTGTAACATGCCTGGCCAGGATCGTTCTTGCGGGAGTTCCAAAAGCCTTGGCAGCATTTACAAAGTCCATTTCTCTCAGTTTTAAAGTCTCTGCTCTTAAATAACGACACAAGCCAGTCCAGGCAGTTACCCCAAGAATCAGACACAAAGCCAGAAGACGTACGTCGGCTCTAATAATCAAACTGGAATAAGTATCTGCATGCTTTGCCATGTATATCTCTAGCATTAGCGCAGAGGCGGCAATCAACAAAACACCCGGTATCGATGATAAGGTGGTGTAGAGAAATTGTACCAGATCGTCAACCCAACCTCTGAAATAGCCCGCGCAAATCCCCAAAAAGAGCGCAAATGGAAGAATCACTATGGTAGTCAAGGTTCCGATTAAAACGCCTGTTCTAATACTTTTTATTCCTTGATAGAGAACGTCATTTCCTACCTTATCTGTTCCTAAAATATGATAGTGAGGAGAAAGAGAGATAAAGAGGCCAACCAATAGAAAAACCAATGCAAGAGTTAACAATATAGCCCTAAAGGGATAAATACTTTCTCCATATATGATAACCCTAGCAACATTACCCCTCCCTGAGGACTTTAGTAAAATGACAAGAATCCCTACCGCCCCCAACCAAAGAGCAACCCCCGATATTAAACCCATCGCTATTAGCCTACTAAGATCAGAATGATGATTTTTTTCTGGGTCAATGAGATGAGCCCCACCGTAAAACAACCTAGGGTAATCCCTCACGATTTTCCCATTTTCAAGCTGTAAACTTTCTTTAGAAAAACTCCGATAAGCAAGCGGGGCGGAATAGGTTTTCTCGACATTTACCTTAACATCCCACAGAACAATGTCTAACACGCTGAGGATCTCTCCAGAACCAACCCTATCTTGTGCTGTCAGCTTAAAATGGATCGAATCTAGTGCTGCAATCAAAATATAAAAAGTGAATATTAAAGCAGCTGAGGCAGCTAGAGGTCTTTGAAACACTTTCTTCCAAGTTCTTGAGAGGTTATCGTCCCTCAAAACAATGAACACATATCCTACTACGCCTGCCAAGACTAATAAGAATAGAAAATCTGTCTTTAAAATAATGAGGTCCATTCCAATCTTCCTTTTCGGATATTAGTCTAGCCGCACTCGAGGATCTGCAATGGTGTAGGAAATATCTGTCAATATTAGACCCAGAATATATAAAACTGAGCCCAAGAAAACCATTGACCTCACAATCGCAAAATCTTGTGACTGAATGGCTTCTATAGTGTAACTTCCTAATCCCGGTATTCCAAAGAATGCCTCTGTAATCAAACTACCTAGGAAAAGGGAAGGCAATACCACGACCACACCGGTAAGTATTGGTATGAGGGCATTACGCAGGACGTGAGAATACATTACCATCGCATCTGAGAGGCCCTTCGCCCGAGCAGTCCGCACATAGTCTTTATTAATTTCCTCTAAAAAAATAGTTCTATACCATCTAGTACTAGCCCCTAGACCCGACAATACTCCAATAATCACGGGCAAAATAACAAACTTTATAGATATCAGGCCTTCTTCATACCCTGAGATAGGCACTAGTCTTAATAGCTTTCCTGCTAAATATTGCCCGCCTATAATGTAAAACAAACCTGAAACAGACATCATAACAACACAGATTACAACTCCAAAGGTATCGATATAAGTAGCTCGAAAAAAAGAAATTATTAATGCTAAAGTTAGAGTCACCATTAAACCAATTAATAGCACTGGCACAGCAATTGCCAAACTAGGCCACATTCTTTGAGTGATATCGAACCCTATATCTCGGCCACTGTCAGATTGACCAAATTCAAAGAAAAATAGTTTCACAGTGTGATCATAAAAAATTGTCTTCTTTACTTTTGTAAGCCCATCTTCGTCGATGTTCCATAGCAATGGCTTATCATATCCTCTGCTTGCCTTCCATTTTTCGATAGACTCCTGAGTAACATGCTTTTGACCCAGGTGTAGTCTAGCCATATCGTCTGGTGAATTGACGACAAAAAACAATATAAAAGTAAGCACGTTCACAGTTAGCAAAATAGGAATAGCGTAAAGGAAACGTCTTAAGATATAGATCAGCACTTGATCCGCGCTCCTTGATGCTGCCGATAGACAAAAACAGCTGGTATAGCAAAAATAACTAGGAGGGAGAGGATTATCACGACAGGCCAAATCACGGGTTTGTTCCATTTCTTACGCATTTCGGCCCTACTTTTTGTATCTATGCCTCTGTACTTTAGCGTGTTTCTAGCCATCAAATTAGGCTTAGCATCGCTCACCCACCCATGCGATAAAACAAAAGCTGTTGGATGAAAACCCCATAGCCATGGGGCATCCTCCCTCAGAATTTCTACCATTCGGTTGATTAGTCTCTGGCGGGCAGGTCCGTTTGGGGATACTCGCATTAAAGCAAACAAGCGATCGTATTCGTCATTTTGATAATTGACCGCATTTTCACCTTGCGAGACAATTTTAGAATTCGGCCCATAAAGTAGAAACAAAAAATTTTCCGGATCGGGGTAATCCGCGTTCCATCCCCAGCTAAATATTTGGGCTGTCCCCTTTCTTATTTTTTCCTGGAACCGATTGTAGTCCGTAGCCCTCACTACCAACTCGATCCCTAATTTTTTAAACTGTTTACGATACCAGTTTAAGATAGCCTTGCTGCCAGCTCCGCTAGATACCGTATCATAATATAAAGTCAAAGGGCCATCTTTTCCCAACTCACGTCCGTCTGGATAACCGGCCTCCGCCAAAAGTGAGCGAGCTACTTCTTCCGACTTTCTCTTAGCTTCTCCCTCTATCCAATCGTAGACATTTTTGTTAACACCTTCTTCCCCTGCCACGTAACCGAATATTCCAGGCGGTATCGGCCCTTGTGCAGCCAATCCCCGACCATTTGCAAAGATTGATAATAACTCTTCATAATCAACAGCTATGGAGATAGCCTGTCGAAGTAGTTTTGCACGCCTCGAATAACCACCCACAACTGGATCCGTCATGTTAAAACCCATGTAAGAGCTAGAAGGTTTGACAGCCTTTTCCAGTCTGATTCCCTTGTTTACCATCTCTTGGGCAAGCCGAAAATCTCCACGACTATTAAATGTGATCACCTGATCGAAGCTGTCTGACAAAACACCCGAAGTATCATAATAACCTTGTAAAAATTTTGTCCACTCCGGAATAGACTCTTTTTCCAAACTAAAAAGTGCCTTTTTAACAAGCGGCAGTCTCCTTGCTTTTTCTTTCTCTAAATCGGCAGGATGATATTCTATCCTGTAGTTAGGGTTGCGTTTTAAAACTATCCGACGATTAGGATTATTTTCAGTGAGCATGAACGGGCCCGTTCCAACCGGATACCAATCAAAAGTTAGATTCCTCTCTTTCATCCCTTTTTGGGAATAGAATTGTTCTGCCTCCCAAGGAACTGGCGCAAAGAATGACATAGCTAACCAATATTTGAATTGCGGATATTTTCCTTTAATTTTTATCTCGAATTTATATCTCCCTGTTGCCTTAGCACCTTCAAACTCAAATTCTCTTAAATCTATGAGTTTACCTTCACTATCAGCAACCCGAAGCGCGTCAGCTAACTTCGACAAGCCTATTATGTGCTTACCCATGAACCCTGCTACGGGAGAGTGTAACTTTGGATGCACCAGACGCTTAATCTGGTATACATAGTCCTCAGCTACCAGTTCTCTTGAGCCAGTGTTAACGAAATCGCCTATTTTATTAATTTTTTCAAGATCAGCCTCGCTAAGGTTTTGATAGATAAATTCTCCAGAGCCATTCTTTGCAAACGATGGATGAGGCTGGAACAATATGCCCTTTCTAATTTCTATCTCGTAGACAGTAAAGGCTACCTCGCTTGAATCAGCAGATCTTCCCAATTTTTTTCCATTCTCATCGAAGTAGCTCGCCGAGGGAAGTTCTGTCCCAGTCAGAGGAACAAGCTGATAGGGGGTTTTTGTATAGTGATATTGAACCACAGGCTCATAAATTTGTGCGTTGAACCTAGCTTCGTTTTCGCTGTAAGATGACACAGGATCGAGATGTTTAGGTCTCTCGGAGAAAGAGCTATGAAATGTCATTTTCTCCTCGCCCTCTTTTGAGTGAGGGTCATTCCAGGGGGAGGAACAACCCACTGTCGTAATAACAAATAATGTTATACAAAAAGCAAAACAAAAGTTTTTCAATTACGATTCCTAAAGAAATTTTCTTAATATTGTAATTATAAACTTTACTTTAAAAGGTTACACTTAACCAAGGCAGGAAAACTAATTTTTTTAACTTACAGGTTGTAAATAGCGATGGGTATACTCGAAGGGAAAAAGGCATTGATATTAGGAATTGCGAGCAAAAAGTCGATAGCTTGGGGTATTGCACAAGCCATGAAAAGAGAGGGGGCAGAAATTGGACTAACCTATCAAACAGAACGTTTTAAAGGCCGCGTAGAAGGTTTTGCAGAAGAACTGTCCGCAACTTTCGCGCTAGAGTGCGACGTTGACCACGATGACAGCATCGGAGACACATTTTCCACTTTGGAAAATAAATGGGGTCATTTTGATATTCTTGTCCATTCTATTGCATACGCACCTCGAGAATTGCTTCAAGGGGGATACCTAGACAACTTAGACAGAGAAGGCTTCCGAATAGCTCATGAGACAAGCGCATACAGCTTCGCAGCCCTGGCTAAATCTGCCAGAAGGCTGATAAATGAGAAAGGGTCTATGCTCACTTTATCGTACATCGGGGCGATGAAAGCCATGCCTAGTTACAACATAATGGGCCCTGCGAAAGCTAGCTTAGAGGCTAATGTAAGGTACATCGCTAATCAATTAGGTCCAGATAATATTCGGGTGAACGCGATTTCCGCTGGGCCCATCAGGACACTCGCTGCGTCTGGTGTGAAAGATCTGCGGCGTTTTTTAGAATATGTAGAGAAAACATCACCCCTAAGAAGGAACGTTACTATTGAAGAAGTTGGTAACGCTGCTTCCTTTTTATGTTCCGATTTAGCCTCAGGTATTACCGGAGAAATTACTTATGTAGATTGCGGTTACAATATCACTGGAATGACTGAACTTTAATTTTGTGGGAGTTTTTTGAATGTCTGTGAAGAGTGCCAATAATTTAATCTGGGGAATATTAGCAGCGGTAATCCTTGCTCTGTTTTTTGGTACTTGGCTGGGTACAAGCATGACAAAGGTCGAATGGATTGGGACTTTGTTTTTAAATGCTCTAAAAATGACCATTATACCGCTGATAGTTTCGGCTGTTATCTGCGGTGTCTGCTCACTTGGCGACGTGAGAAAGCTAGGGAAAATTGGTGGTGTCACAATTGGCTACTACTTAACCACCACAGCAGTAGCAGTGTTCGTGGGGCTAATGGTAGTCAATATCATCCAACCAGGAGAACAGTTCTCTATTTCTGAAGAAGTGGCAACCCGCGGGACAGACCACGGTGAAGCGCCTAAGCTGACTGATATCCCCCTATCAATGATAGCCCCAAATCTAATAGAAGCGGCTGCCCAAACTAAGTTGTTGCCAATCATAGTGTTTTCACTTTTGTTCGCGGCTGCTTTAAGCACTACAGGACAAAAGGGAAAACCGCTCATTGAGTTCTTTGATGGGCTAAATGAGACTATGATGAAAATAGTCAGCTGGCTGATGATCTTCGCACCGATAGGAATATTTTGTCTTGTAAGCGCGAGATTAGGCGCCGCTGGTGGTGGGGAGGCCTTCTGGTTGGAAATAATGGCTATAGGAAAGTATGTCTTTGCTGTTTTATTAGGTCTTCTGATTCATTTTTTCTTGCTTTTCGTATTTCTAGCCTTAGTAGCAGGAGGAGGTCTTAAGCATTTTCTAAGTGTTTCAAGAGCACTCCTTACAGCCTTTGGTACAGCTAGTTCATCAGCAACATTACCGATTACCATGGATTGCTTAAAGGAAGCCGGAGTAGAAGACAGGTCGATCAAATTTGTTTTACCTTTAGGAGCAACGATAAATATGGACGGTACTGCACTTTATGAGGCAGTTGCAGTTATGTTTATTGCGCAAGCCTATGGAATAGAGATGTCCGCTATTGAGCAGGGAATAATTTTTATCACCGCCACCCTCGCCGCGATCGGAGCTGCAGGGATACCTCAAGCCGGATTGGTAACTATGGTACTAGTGCTTACGGCGGTCAATCTCCCGCTAGAAGGAATTGGCCTGTTATTGGCAGTAGATTGGTTCTTAGATAGGTTTCGAACTGCAATTAATGTTTGGGGCGACAGCATCGGGGCGAGTGTAATTAGTCGATTTTGGAAAAACCTAAACTGACCTAACAGTATGATCCTTTCGACTACAAACGATCTTGATAAATTTCTATATCGAGATCGACTCGTTGTAGCTTCGAAAAATAATCCCAAACTGAAGCTGCCTGTGTCCTCAACATATCATCCTCAGCAAGGGCGGCCTCTCCAGAAGTAATCGATTCTGCGGTTGGTGTCACCACATTGGAAACTCGAACCACAGCATAATCTCCATCCACCAACTCAACCCCAAAATACTCTGGATTGTTGTCCGCTACTGTCACTTCGAAAGATTTTTGTAAAATTTGTGGGTTTATTTGGGTGTCCTCCAACTCAACGGCTTGTTTCACTTCCCAATCAAGACCATGCTCTCTTAATTTTATTTGACTTAAAGTGTTTCCACCCCTCATGTCCTCTAGCAGTGCCTCACCAAATTTTTTCGCAGCATCACGCTCTTTAATTGAACGCCAATCCGCCTCGACCCTCTCACGCACATCTTCTAAATCTGGTATCGCCGACGGCGAATGAGAGGTGACACGCGCCACCACTAACCGACCGTCAGGCAGTTCAACCAGGTCCGAATTCAACCGTTCAAAAAGAACTTCAGGCTGAAAGATTTTATTAGCAAAACTCGAACTAAATTTTTCAATAAGCTCCGTCCTCTCTAGCAAAGGAGTCTCTTTTGTCTCTAGCTGAAGACTCAGAGCAGCACCGGATAAAGAATTTGGTTCTTCATAAGCCATCTCAGACAGCCTATCTGCCATCTCCAAAAGCTCTTCTTCTGCTTGTGTAAGTTTGAAATCTGCCACAACGTCATCGTAAACGGCTTCCAACTCAGGAATCCGCTCCTCTTCTATTCCGATGACTTTAATAAGATGGACTCCAAATTGACTGGTAAAAGGATTAGACACCTCATTGATTTCTAGGGTGAATGCTTCATCTTCAAATTGTGGCGCCATCATGCCTCTTTCAAAATAGTCAGTAGTACCACCCTCTATCTCGAAACCATCGTCAGTACTCGATAATATCGAATCTATCGACTCACCCTCTTTAAAGCGAGCAGATAAGGATTGAACAATCTCACCCCTTATATCGGGCTCCATAGATGCTGAGTTAGCCAACAAAATATGTTCAACCCTGCGTTTTTCGGGGATACGGTAGGAGTCTAAGCTAGATTGGTAAATATTTTCTATCGTATCATCATCTGGGGTGTCTAACTTTTCCATGATAAGGTCCCGAGAAATCTCTAGATAAATCACAGAAAGCTTTTCCGGGATACGGAAATTTTCAGAGCTATTTTCAAAATAAGATTCTATATCACTATCTTGCAACTTTAGCTCTTCTGAAAAAAGACCACGCGGAATTATTGCGAATCCAATATCACGCGTTTGCCTCTGCAACCGATAAATGAACATAGCCTCCTCATTCGTAACGAATTCGGATCCAAGTAGACCAGCTCTAAGTCTGGACCTAATAAGGTCATGGCGCATCCCATTTTCAAAAGCACTCACAGTTAATCCATTAAGACTGAGCATGCGTCCATACAACTCTCGTGAAAAGGCACCTTCCTCCTTAAAAGCCTCTATTTCCCTTACTTGAGAGGCGATTTGCTCATCAGATATCATAAAGAGGTTTTGTTCAAGTAATTGATCCAAAACCTTTTCATCTATCAGCTGATTCAATGTCTTGTTCTTGACAGCGCTGGTTGTCCAAAAATCCACATCAGACTCCTGGCCGGTGAGTTCCTCTGTTCTCCTCTTTAGCTCTTGGATTCTCACCTGAAATTCTGAAAGGAAAATCTCTTCGCCTTGAACATCCGCTACGACTACGTCTGAGTCTCCACTAAGGTAGCCTTGGACACCCACGAGCACGAAAGTCAAGGAAATCAGAAAAACTATAACTCCTACTATCAGTCCCTGCGATCTGTCTCTGATTGCTTGTAACATGTGTCTTTAAATTTCCAAAGCTTATCTGCTTGAATTCCCATAAGGAAATTGATGGCGGAGTGGACGGGACTCGAACCCGCGACCCCCGGCGTGACAGGCCGGTATTCTAACCAACTGAACTACCACTCCCTTAAATATCTCTATTCTGGTGGGTGCTGAGGGGATCGAACCCCCGACCTTCGCCTTGTAAGGGCGACGCTCTCCCAGCTGAGCTAAGCACCCGCTCGTGTATATTTTATACAAGATATCTGTTGAATACGAGGTCACTTTGAATAAAACCTCGACAAGTAAGGCTCACTTTGAAGGGAGTTTATATTAATCGAGCAAAAAAAACTAATGATGACGCAATAAATCGCCGTCTTCTTCCCCATTTTCAGCTACCACCTCTACCTCGCCCTCAACTTCAGGACTCAGTGGCTCTGGCATTGATTCCAACGCAATGGGAAAAACTTCATCTATCCACCTAACTGGTATGATCTCTAATCCTTGCATGACGGCGTTTGGAACCTCTTTTAAGTCTCGCTCATTCTCGAAAGGAATGAGCACTGTTTTTGTTCCCCCTCTCTGAGCTGCCAGAAGCTTCTCTTTTAATCCGCCTATCGGCAACACTTCGCCTCTTAAAGTTATTTCCCCAGTCATAGCCACCGTCCTCTTAACACAGATTCCAGTTAAAGCAGAAACCATTGCCAAGCACATACCTATACCAGCACTCGGGCCATCTTTCGGGGTAGCGCCCTCTGGAACATGAAAATGAAAATCCTTCAGATTGTGAAAACTCCCTTTTAAACCGAGTGAGGCGCTTCTACTACGTATTACAGTCATAGCCGCCTTGATGGACTCTTGCATCACATCTCCTAGGCTACCGGTAAAAATCTCCTTACCTTTGCCAGGAAGAGCGACCGCCTCAATAGTGAGAAGATCTCCTCCTGTCTGCGTCCATGCTAGTCCTGTAACCTGACCAACCCTGTTCTTATCCCCAGCCAACCCGTACCGGAATTTTTTTACCCCCAAAAATTTCTCAAGGGACTTCGGGGTCACTGATACTTTAGCAGTAGACGCCTTTTTAACGAGCTGCCTAACTATTTTACGACAAACAGAGGAAATCTCTCTTTCTAAGCCTCTTACACCAGCCTCTCGCGTGTAATGCCGAATTATTTCGAGAACCGCTGGTTTTCCAAATTTCAATTCGGAGCCCTTCAAGCCATTGTTAGCGACCTGTTTGGGAATTAAGAATCTATCTGCTATGTGAGATTTTTCTTCTTCTGTGTAGCCGGATATACGAATTATCTCCATCCTGTCTTTTAAAGGCCCAGGAATTTCAAGAGTGTTAGCGGTTGTGACAAACATCGCGTCGGACAGATCGAAATCAACCTCCAAATAGTGATCATTGAAGGTATCGTTCTGCTCAGGATCTAAGACTTCCAACAAGGCGGATGCAGGATCCCCCCTAAAATCCATTGCCATTTTATCAATTTCGTCCAGCAAAATAAGTGGGTTTTTCGTACCCGCTTTCGCCATATTTTGTATTATCTTCCCAGGCAATGAACCGACATAGGTCCTCCTGTGCCCCCTTATTTCAGCCTCATCCCGAACTCCTCCAAGGGACATTCGTACAAATTTTCGGTTGGTTGCTTTAGCTATAGACTTACCGAGGGAAGTTTTCCCAACCCCAGGGGGCCCAACTAAACACAAGATCGGACCCTTCATCTTGCTAACTCTTTGCTGCACTGCCAAGTACTCCAGGATCCGTTCCTTTACTTTTTCCAAGCCATAGTGGTCTCTATCAAGAATTACCTCAGCTCGGTTGATGTCTTTAGAAACCCTTGAACGCTTTTTCCAGGGCACAGACAAGACCCAATCAATGTAGTTTCTGACAACCGTAGCCTCCGCGGACATCGGCGACATCATGCGCAACTTTTTCAATTCTCCTTCTATTTTCTCCCTCGCCTCTTTAGGCATTCCAGCATCTGATATTTTTTTCGCCAGCTCATCAAATTCGTTTCCTGTTTCTTCTCCATCTCCTAGTTCGGTTTGAATAGCTTTCATCTGTTCATTCAAATAATACTCACGCTGGCTTTTCTCCATTTGGGTTTTAACCCGATTCCTCAGACTCTTTTCTACTTCCAAAAGGTCTATTTCGGACTCCATGGTGTTTATGAGAAGCTCAAGACGGTCTCTTATCCCTAATGTGTCTAGAACGTGCTGTTTATCTTCGAGTTTTATCGCTATATGAGCCGCGATTGTGTCCGCCAGCCTGGATGGCTCATCAATCCCTGAAAGCGAGGCAACAATTTCCGGCGGCACTTTCTTGTTTAACTTCACATATTGATCGAATTGAGTCATTAGAGAGCGCACAAGGACTTCAGACTCTCGGGGTGAAACCGCCTCGACCTCAAGTTCTTCGACTTCAGCGACGAAGTGCTCACTGTCTTCCCGAAAAGCCTCAACCTTGGCTCTATAACTTCCTTCAACTAGGACTTTAATCGTTCCATCTGGTAGTTTCAGCAGTTGGAGTATGTTCGAGACAGTACCAACGCTATAAATGTCATCAATAGAAGGACTATTCTCAGAGGCATTTTTCTGGGCTATTAGAAAAATTTGTTTGCCAGCCTCCATAGCTGCCTCTAGAGCGTTTATTGACTTCTCTCGACCGACAAACAGGGGGATAACCATGTGAGGATAAACAACAACGTCTCTCAAGGGTAAGACTGGAAATTCTCTTAAATTGCCGCTCATATAAAGCTCCCAAAATGTTATTTCTTGCGTAATACAGCCTAATTTGCCGAATAAATTATGTTGTGTATCTCAATTTATAAGGTATGGGCCCCCAACCTATTTTTCAAGAAGGAATAAGCCAGAAACACTTTTATCTAACCTTCGTCGGAAGCAGCCTTGGCGGTATTTTCAAAAATAATCAATGGCTTTGACTCACCTGCTATTGAAGCCTCGTCCACCACAACCTTGGAGGTGTTTTCTAGAGCTGGTAATTCGTACATGGTATCTAGTAAACATTCCTCCAGGATAGAACGCAGTCCCCTAGCTCCCGTTTTCCTCTCCACTGCCTTTTGAGCAATGGCTGATAATGCCTCGTCCCTGAATTCTAGTTCACAGGACTCCATTTCGAACAATCTAAAATATTGTTTTGTCAGCGCGTTTTTTGGCTCGAGAAGTATTTTAACCAGCTGCTCTTCATCGAGCTCATCCAACACGGCCATAACTGGAAGACGTCCAACAAATTCTGGAATTAGACCATATCTTATTAAATCTTCAGGCTCCACCTGATGCAAGACTTCAGCGGCGCTCTTCTTCTCGCTTTTTGTCTTCACTTCTGCAGAAAATCCAATTCCACCCTTTTCTGACCTATCCCTCACTATTTTATCCAATCCCGCGAAGGCACCTCCACAAATAAAAAGGATATTGCTGGTGTCTACTTGTAAAAATTCCTGCTGGGGGTGCTTGCGACCGCCCTGGGGCGGTACAGAAGCCACAGTACCTTCAATCAGCTTCAATAAAGCCTGTTGAACTCCTTCACCGGAGACATCCCTGGTGATGGAAGGATTATCCGATTTTCTAGAGATCTTATCTATCTCATCTATGTACACTATACCGTTTTGGGCTTTCTCAACATCATAATCGCATTTTTGCAACAACTTCTGGATGATGTTTTCTACGTCCTCTCCAACATACCCTGCCTCGGTAAGCGTAGTCGCATCAGCGATGGTAAAAGGTACGTTTAACAATCTAGCAAGAGTTTCAGCAAGTAAGGTCTTTCCACTACCAGTGGGCCCAACGAGCAGGACGTTACTTTTCGCTAATTCTATGTCAGCTTTGCTTAGCCTACTGTCCAATCTTTTATAATGGTTATATACTGCAACGGAAAGGATTTTCTTGGCTTTTCCTTGTCCGATCACATAATCGTTCAAACTTTCATTAATTTCCGTTGGAATGGGCAACTTGCTGCTTGAATCGCCTGCACTCTTTTCTTGGATTTCTTCTCGGATGATGTCATTGCAAAGCTCTACGCACTCATCGCAGATGAATACCGACGGTCCAGCAATAAGTTTTCGGACCTCGTGTTGACTTTTCCCGCAGAAGGAGCAGTGCAATAGTCTGTCGTCATCGCTTGTTGAATTATCGTCGCTCATACTTTTTATTTATCCTTTGAGTTTTTTTACCAATTTGTTTTTCACTCGCCTGTAGAGGCTCGCCTATCCAAAACGCCATCAACGATACCGTATTTCTCAGCTTCATCTGCCCCCATGAATCGGTCTCGGTCGGTATCTTTTTCTATAGCCTTTAAAGTCTTGCCGGTGTGTACAGATAATATTTGGTTGAGCTTTTCCCTGGCCTTCAGTATTTCTTTAGCATGTATGTCAATATCTGAAGCCTGACCTTGAAATCCTCCAAGCGGCTGATGAATCATAACTCTCGAATGCGGGAGACAATGTCTCTTACCAGCAGCTCCACCTGCCAGTAGAAGGGCCCCCATGCTAGCGGCTTGTCCTATGCACATCGTGCTTACGTCGGGCTTAATGAATTGCATTGTGTCATAAATGGCTAGGCCAGCAGAGACGGATCCTCCTGGGGAGTTGATATATAAGTGAATGTCTTTATCCGGGTTTTCAGACTCCAAAAAGAGGAGCTGTGCCACTATTAAATTTGCCATATGGTCGTCAACCGGACCAACCAAGAAAATAACTCGTTCTTTGAGGAGCCTAGAATATATGTCATAGGCCCTTTCTCCTCTAGCGGACTGCTCCACCACCATGGGAACTAAATTAAGTGCTTTTGTCTCTAGTTTGCGATGTTGACTCATGTCATGTTGGTTTATCACCCTTATTTAACTCCCGTATGTTTACAACCTTGTAGCGTTAGTTACGTTGGATTAGTCTGCATTGGATCCATTAAATCGTCAAATGAAACGATTTTTTCGGTAACCTCTACCTTCTCCGCCACCCAGTTCAGCACCTCTTGCTCTAAACACTGGGACTCTATCATCTGTAATTGCTGTTGATTTTCATAGTACCATTTCTTTACCGCCTCTGAATCTTCATAACTTGCAGCGATATCCTCTATGGCCTTTTGCACCTTGTCTGGACTTGCTTTTAGGTCGGCATCTTTGATGATTTCTGCCATTATCAGTCCTGCTCTCACTCGTTTTTCGCCTTCTTCCTGGAGTTCTTTCTCAAACTCCTCAGATGATTCGATAGGATTTTTACCACGCATAAACCAAGTCCTCATCAACTGTTCTTTTGACTTTTCAGCTTCTTCAAGTTTTAAAACAGAAGGGACTTCAAACTGATTAGTTTCCAGTAGCGCCACAATCAATGACTCATTAAGCTTTCGCTCCACCACATTTTTACTTTCTTTCTCGAGCCTTTCCTTAAGGTTATCTCTGAAATTCTCTAGCGAGCCATCGTCCACTCCAAACCTCTTCATGAATTCCTCGTTAATATCGGGAAGTTCAGCCCTCTTAACCGTCACAACTCTGATTTCAAACTTTACTTCTTTGTCACATAGTTCTGGCTTGTGGTACTTTTTCGGAAACCTTAGTTGGAGAGTTTTTTCTTCTCCATCAATGCTTCCTACCAGTCCATCTTCGAAGCCTTCTATCATTGATTTCGAGCCCAACAATAGATTTTCATCTTCTCCGACGCCTCCCTCAAATTCTTCATTATCGATCAAACCTCGATAGGAGATATGAAGTTTATCTCCAATTTCCGCAGCTCCTTTTTTCTCTATCCAAGTTTGATTTTGCGTCCTCAATTTTTCTATAACATTGTCAATATCCGAAGCCTCGATCACACAACTATTTTTTTCCACCTGCACGCCATTTAACGGCTTAAGGGAGAAATCGGGAAACACTTCAAACTTCGCAGTAAAACTCAAACCATCTCCTACCTTGCTTTCTAGGTCATCAATTACTGGCTGTCCTGCAGGCCGCAAAGATTCCTCTTGAACGGCCTCCCCAAAACTGCTTTGTACTAGTTCCCCCACCACCTCGGCTCGAACTTGCTGTCCGAACCGCTGACGTACAATTTTGGGGGGTATTTTCCCTTTCCTAAAACCATCTAATCTAGCGGTCTTTTGGAGATCAGTTAGACGAGACACCACTTTGCCCTCCAACAAATCCTCCGGGAGACTGATTTTCAAACATCTTTCTAATTCCGAGGGCTTTTCAACAGTTATTTCCATTTCACCAATCACCTAACAAGTATTATCAAAAAAAGCATAAATAAGTCCATCAGTTAATGCCGCTTAACTTCTTTCGCAATTTAAAAATGGTGCGAAAGGAGAGACTCGAACTCTCACGGGTTACCCCACTGGCACCTAAAGCCAGCGCGTCTACCAATTCCGCCACTTTCGCATTAACTTTTCCTCACCAGTGCTGTCACCGTAATAGTAACAGCGTAACTGAGTAGTAGTATAGTATCACAATGACCCCACTTATCTTTGAAAGATATGCTCTATTCTCCTACAAATATGTGTTCCAAAGGATAGAATTCTGCACCTCCCTTGCTATTCAGAAACCAGTGGAACATTCTATGGCTTTAAGAAAAACTAATTAATTAAGACTAAAATATGTTCTCCACTGTAAAAAATACCGAAAACCATTTCTATGACGCGTTCTCGAATTGTGATTTAGAAAAAATGATGTCTGTCTGGCTTGATTCCAATGAAATTTCCTGTATCCATCCGGGCAGCTCCGCACTCGTTGGTAAGTCTCAAATAACATTGAGTTGGCAGCAAATCTTTAAGCCTAGAGCAAAGCGCATCTTTAATCTTGAAACGATTAATCAGATATCAGCCAAGGACTTTTGTCTAAGGCTTGTGCAAGAGAATATCTACCTAGAAGGAAGAAATTTCGCTGCTCCACCGATTTATGCTACGAACATTTACCGGAAAATCGATTGCTCTTGGTTTATGATTTCACACCATGCAAGTGAATCGCCGATGAAATCAGATGCGGATTTTTTCTCCCCTCGGAAGGAGATAACAAACCAATCAGGCAACCTTCACTAGTCGGATGAGCCTGCGCAGATGAGATAATGAGTTCTTTCGGAAGGATAACAGAAGAAATTGTCCAGATTGTTTGGGGCCTTCCTCTAGTTGCTCTGATTACGGTTACAGGTATTTTCTTTTTGATTTACAGCCGACTTACGCCATTTCGTTATTTGATCCATGCCTTAAGACTCTTACTGAAAAAAGAAGGGGACATGCGCCCTGGTGAACAAAGTCACTGGAGAGCATTATGTACCGCCTTATCAGGAACTATTGGTATGGGGAACATTGCTGGGGTCGCAATGGCAATATCCACTGGTGGTTCAGGTGCGATTTTCTGGATGTGGATAGTTGCTGTTTTAGGGATGTCTATAAAATTTTTTACATGCAGCCTATCTTGCATTTATAGAAAGAGAGACTCGAGGGGCAACTTACTTGGTGGTCCGATGTATTACATCGAACTCGGATTAGGAGAAGGTTATCGATATTTAGCATTACTCTTTGCAGCTTGCGGGATGATTGGTTGCCTAGGTGTTTTTCAAGCCAATCAACTGAGCACTTTAATTGAGACCCAGTACGGCCTTACAGCAACTACGACAGGTCTCTTAATGGCACTCGCAGTGGGCCTAATAGCTCGTGGTGGGATAGTAAGTGTTGGAAGTTTTGCAAGCAAAGCAGTTCCGATAATGGGCCTACTTTACCTGACGGGTTCGTTGTTTGTTATCTATGTTCATATCGAACAGTTGCCAAATGTTCTTAAGTCAATTTTTACAGGAGCCTTCGAGCCGAGCGCAGCCATTGGCGGCGCCGCTGGGTTATCCGTGAGAGAAATCATAATTGTTGGAACCAAAAGAGCTATATTCTCGAATGAGGCAGGAGTCGGTACCGAAGCGCTGGCCCATAGTACCGCAAAAACAGACGAGCCAGTTCGGGAAGGTCTAGTTGGCATGCTAGGTCCAATCCTCGATACTCACCTCATTTGCACGGCTACCGCCATGGTTATTTTAACTAGTAACACACAATCCGAAACTGGAATCCTTGCAGTGTCAGCCGCCTTTGAGCAAACGATGCCAGGATTCGGGACAATGTCTTTAACCTGGATCTTTCTCGCTTTTGGATTCTCCACCTTGGTAACATACGCTTTTTACAGTCAAAGATGTGCAAAATACCTTTTAGGTAACACTCTCGGGGAATATTATCTCTGGGTCTATCTGTTTTTTTTGATAATCGCGCCTAGTTGGAATCCTCAGACGGCACTTAATCTGATAGATATTGCTTTCGCCCTTATGACATTCCCCAACATTATTGCAACTCTCTTTCTGGCGCGAAAAGTACGGAATTCTTTGCTTGCATATATAAAAAGTTGAAAGCAATGCGATTAAAATCAACACTACGGAATTTTGGTGGGCCATCAAGGACTCGAACCTTGAACCAATAGATTAAGAGTCTACTGCTCTACCAATTGAGCTAATGGCCCAAAAGAAAACTCAAGCATTATTGGGGTGGACGATGGGGATCGAACCCACGACCTCAGGAGCCACAATCCTGTGCTCTACCAACTGAGCTACGCCCACCATAACCAACAATAACTTCTTGATTTACCTCCTCTAAACATTTGGCGCGCCTGGCAGGATTCGAACCTGCTACCCTCGGCTTAGAAGGCCGATGCTCTATCCAGATGAGCTACAGGCGCTTCGAAAGCAGTTAATTACTCGTAAACATTACTGCCACATAAAAAAAAAATCAAAACCATGGTTTTATTGTTGAATTTTTCGCCAATAACAAACAATTAAAGCTACTTTTGGTCGGGGCAGAGGGATTCGAACCCCCGACCCCCTGCTCCCAAAGCAGGTGCGCTACCAAACTGCGCCATACCCCGAAACGTAGGTATCATTGCAAGATGGGCGATGATACGCACAGGCATTACGAGCGTCAACAAAATATTCACGATAACTCAAAATTTAAGGACCAAATTTAATCTTAAATCGATTACCTTCTTGGATGAAAGCTTACTTTTCTTCATGGCTTAGATCCTTGCTGGGCATCTCTCCTTCGAGCATACTATCCGAAGTTAGTACAAAAAGCTGTATTTGGCAGACTTTTCCTATAAGAAATCAACCTAGGTCTTAGTCGCACAGATGCACGTTTAATTATAGAGATATTTTTTCAAAGCAAAAATAAAAAATACACTACGATGCAACTGTTTTTTTCTGACCTTCATCTTTCTCCCACACGACCCAAGCAGGTCAACCTATTCCTAAAGTGCCTTGAAAAAGCTGGTAAGGAAGCAAATTCAGTTTTTATTCTTGGAGACCTTTTTGACTTTTGGGTAGGCGATGACGACTATCGCTACCCTTCCGCCGAAGTAAAACAAGCACTTCGACTACTCACTTCTGCGGGAACGCATTTATTTTTATCGGTAGGGAACAGGGATTTTCTCCTTGGGGATGAATTCGCTGAGGAAACTAGAGCTGTACTTCTGCCAGACTATGAGATGATAGATTTAGGTGGCGAAAGGACCCTGATTACGCATGGAGATCTTCTTTGTACCAAGGACAGAACTTATCAAAGATTCCGAAAGGTGGTTCGAAACAAATTTATTCAAAAACTTTTTTTATCGCTTCCGTTATCGCTGCGTGTGAATATAGCTAGCAAAACCCAAAATGAAACACTCAAATCGACGAAAAAAAAACCAATGGAAATAATGGATGTCGAGCCCGACCAAGTTAAACGTCTACTGACGCGCCATAAATCAACTTTGCTCATTCACGGGCACACTCATCGACCAGCAATCCATGCCATTGAGATCGAAGGTAAAAAACATCGTAGGGTTGTGTTGGGGGACTGGTGTGATCCAAACCCTTACTTATTCATCTGTCAGCTTGATGACCAAAGACTGATACGAGCAAATGATTACTTAGGAAAACCTCCTTAACTAAATTTGGCGATTTCTGCCCTCAAGTAATCCCAATCGAAAAAAGGACCTGGATCAGTTTTTCTGTCTGGAGAGACATCACAGTGACCGACTACTGCATCTATATTTACTCGTGGATACAATCCAAATATGCTGACCAGTAAACCTGCCAAACTCGAGTATTGTTCTCGCTCGTATGGTTGACTATCGCTACCCTCTAGTTCTATCCCTATCGAGAAATCGTTGCAACTGTTTCTACCTTCCCAAGCACTCTTCCCAGCATGCCAAGCTCTCTTGTTCAAATCAACAAATTGCAAAACCCCTCCCAACCTGTCCACTAATAAGTGAGATGAAACCCTAAGACCCCTTATTTTTTCGAAATATTTGTGCTCATTCCAATCGAGGGAATTGGTGAAAAATTTTTCTATATGGCCACCACCAAATTGCTCGGGTGGTAGGCTTATAGCATGGATGATGACTAACTCTACTTCACAGTGAGGCGGTCGATCATCGTAATTGTCAGAGGCCAATACTTTAGTCCCATAGAGCCAGCCATTATTCTCTTCCATACCACTATCAGCCATTTATGCTATATGCTATTTTTTGTGTAGCTTTGCATGAACAAGTGCGAACTCAGGCACTCCAGATTCGAAATGAGTCACAACACCAAGCCCTGCTTTAGCAAACAAACTTTCTAATCTAGCTTTGGTGAACTTTCTACTAACTTCAGTGAGAATAGAATCTCCTATCTGAAAATGGATTCTTTTGTTTATCTTCTTTAGATACACTTCCTGATTTTCAACACAAACCAAATACATTTCTATCTGAAACTTTACAGGGTTATATATTGCGTAGTGGACAAAATTCTGAAACTGAAAATCACCCTTAAGTCTTCTATTCAGAACTGCTAATAGATTCAAATTGAATTTGGCAGTAACTCCGTCTGAATCATTATATGCCGCATGCAAAAGGTCAGGCGATTTGACCAAATCTGCCCCCAAAAGTAAGCTGTCATTGGGTTTCATTAGCCCTCGAACTTCTTTTAAAAGAAGCAAGGATTCAGACTCAGTTAAATTACCAATCGTCCCGCCCAGAAAAAGGAAAAGATTCTGATTTGTGCTATTTTTAAATCCAGCAAACCCTTTCATATAGTCCCCAACCTTAGGATAAACAGATAACCAACTATATCGAGAAGATAACTCTTCTTTACTCGTTACCAAGATTTCTGGGCAAACATCTATAGGGTGATAATCTGGGAAACAATTGGCGGACTCGCAAGCATCAAAAATGCGTCTGGTTTTCCTAGCAGTGCCGCTACCTAACTCAAAAATCGCATCCGGTTTTAAATCAGTTATTAAGGAGTGGGATATTTCTTTAAGCAGTCCATCTTCGGCTCGTGTCGGGTAATATTCTGGGACGTCACAAATCTGATCAAAAAGTTGCGAACCCAACTCATCATAAAAGTATTTTGGCGGTAAAAATTTTTGCTTAGAGGACATCCCAACAATGAAATCATCCTCGAGAGAATTTCCGACTCGACGCGGTTTTAAAACATCTATAGAATCCACTCCCGTTACTACCATAAACTATCTTACCTTAATATTAGTTTGAACAAGTATCATCCCCCTTGGATAACCGCTATCTTAAGGGTAGCATTGAATTAAAAGAGTTACATCCAAAGAACTATGACCAAACTCCAAGCTAAGACTATCTTAAATGTCCTTGCGGTAATCTCATTCTTAGGATTAATGACCTATCTGCTCTCTGCGGGGCAGCAAAAGGTAGCATCATCTGCTCCCTTAGTTCTAGGTACAAAAACTTTTATCAACCAAGATTTATACGGTAACTATGTAACCGAGGGCACGATAGAAGGCTATGACTGCTCGATGTTAATAGACACGGGCGCATCCACTTTAGTGGTCGCTGAATCTTTTGCGTTAGAGATTGGTCTTCCTAAACTTAGACGGGTTGTGGTGAATACGGCTAACGGCGCTTCAGAGGGCTATTTAACTATTGTCAGAAGAATTCAGATCGGTAATTTGCAAGGAGAAAATATAGATGCAGTGGTGGTTCCTAACATCGAGATACCGCACGTGCTCGTAGGCATGAGCTTCCTCAAAAATATAAACTTTGAAAAAAGTGGTAGACAACTAATTTTACAGCCAGGAAGCTAGACAGTATGGCCCTTTTATTGGAATTTGAACACTATTTACGAGCCGCCAGCAAGTTAGTTTGGGGTGAATTTTTCCTCATACCTGCCTTAGCTTTCACCGGCTTATACTTGACGTTGGGTTTACGCGGTTTCCAGTTCAGATACTTTATGCTGAGCTTGAAGACCCTCCTCAAAAGAAGAAACGATAAATCGAAGGTGAAAGGCGAGATAAGCTCACTACAAGCCCTCATGACTGCTTTATCAGCCACTATAGGGACGGGAAATATAGTAGGAGTAGCGGCCGCTATACAAATCGGGGGAAGGGGTGCAGTATTTTGGATGTGGATTGTAGCTATTTTGGGAATGGCAACCAAATTTTCCGAGGGGTTTCTAGCAGTTAAATTTCGAGAAAAAGACCGCTTTGGTTCGCGAATTGGTGGTCCGATGTATTACATCAAGAACGGACTAGGCTCTCGATGGGCTTTTCTTGCGATAACTTTTGCTATATCTGGTACTGTCGCAGCCTTTGGAATAGGGAACACCGTCCAGGCTAACGCAGTAGCAAAAGCCGCTCAACAATACTTTCATGTCTCGGCGAACATTACTGGCCTACTGTTGGCAGCGCTGACAGCTTTGGTCCTTATAGGGGGGATAAAAAGAATAGGATCTGTAGCTGAAAAGATCGTTCCGGGCATGGCTTTCATGTACATTGGTATGTCCTTAATGGTTATCACACTAAATTATGAGATGATTCCTAGCGTTTTGGAGAGCATTGTATCGGAAGCTTTTGCCCTCCCATCCGCGGGAGGCGCGGGGGTCTGGTTAGCCTTACGATGGGGATTTGCTAGAGGAATTTTCTCAAATGAAGCAGGGCTAGGAAGTGCAGCCATAGCCCATGCTGCCGCTAGAACAAACAAACCAGTCGAACAAGGCATGATAGCAATGCTGGGAACCTTTATAGACACTATACTGATTTGCACCATCACAGCGTTGGTTATTTTAATCACCCTACCCATCAACACTGATTTATCTGCCGCCCTACTTTCAGCAAAAGCCTTCGAGACTGTTTTCGGCTCACTGGGAGGACAGCTAGTTGCGATCGCGTTATGTTTATTTGCGTTTACTACAATCCTAGGGTGGAGCTACTACGGAGAAAAATGCGCTCAATATTTATTTGGCGATAAAATTATTCTGCCCTATCGAATCATTTGGATATATGCCGTTTACATTGGGGCAATTACAGAGTTTGAATTGATTTGGCTCATCGCAGATATTTTGAATGGATTAATGGCTTTACCAAACCTAATTGCTTTGGTCCTATTGAGCCCTACGATATTCAAAGCGACCACCGAATTCCGAAAAAAAATATAGAGAACAAGTGAATGGAATTAGACCACATGAATAAAAAATCTATCAAACCTTCTGAAAAAAGTATCGAAAACTCTGTTTTAAGAGCATTGGAGGAAGATATAGGTGATGGTGATCGAACCGCCGCCTTGATAGATCCGCTTTCAAAGAATAACGCAGAGATAGTGTGCAGGGAAGATTCTATCTTATGCGGGACAGACTGGGTGAATAAAACCTATCAAATTTTGGACTCCAGAATAAAAATATCTTGGAACTGCAAAGATGGGGACCGCATCTCAAAGAATAAAACCGTCTGCGTGATTCGCGGAAACACTCAGAAAATACTTTCAGGAGAAAGAACAGCGATCAATTTCCTCCAAACTTTGTCTGGCACTGCGACAACAACTGGGCAATACGTAGATGCTGTACGGAACAAAAAAGTCAAAATATTGGATACGCGCAAGACCATTCCAGGGTTGCGAGACGCGCAAAAATATGCTGTTGTTTGCGGAGGTGGAAAAAACCATAGAAAAGGACTTTACGACGGCATTCTCATCAAGGAAAATCACATTCTAGCGGCAGGTTCAATAAAAAAAGCCGTCGAAACCATTCGAGATCTTTATCCGAAATTAAAAATCGAAGTAGAGGTGGAGCATGCAGAACAGATTTCGGAAGCTGTCCAAGCGGGGGCTGACATTGTCATGTTCGATAATTTTAATGACGATCAAATAAAGGGTAGTTTGCCACTCTTCTCTAAAAAGACACTCGTGGAAGTGTCCGGAAACCTTACTCTAGAAAGAATCAGAAGATTAAGCGAATTAGATATAGATTTCGTATCGGTCGGGGCACTCACAAAAAACATAAAAGCGATTGACTTCTCCATGCAACTGAATGACAAACCATAAGGAGGCCTATTCAGCTAAGTCCATCCAAGTCTGAACGACCGTGTCCGGATTGAGAGAAACGCTTTCAATGCCTTGTTGGATGAGCCAACTGGCAAACTCTGGATGATCAGATGGTCCTTGACCACAAATGCCAACATATTTTCCCGCTCTTCTACATTCTGAAATGGCCATTTTTAACAATTTCTTCACGGCTTCATCTCTCTCGTCAAATAAGTTTGATACAAGACTAGAATCTCTATCTAAACCAAGCGCTAGTTGAGTCATGTCATTTGAACCAATGGAAAACCCGTCAAAATATTTTAAAAATTCTCCAGCCAATAAAGCATTGGATGGTAATTCACACATCATTATTATCCTTAAACCATCTGACCCTCGTACCAGGCCATTTTCAGATAGTAGGTTAATGACCTCTTCAGCTTCAGACACGGTCCTGACAAACGGCACCATAATCTCAACATTTTTTAAGCCCATCTCTTTACGAACCCAGTTAATCGCTTGGCATTCTAATTCAAAGCAGGGCCTAAAGTCGTCTGATATGTACCGGGAAGCCCCTCTGAATCCCAACATCGGATTCTCCTCTACAGGCTCATAATTTTTCCCCCCAAGTAAATTAAAATATTCATTCGACTTAAAGTCAGAAAGCCTAACTATGACAGGTTTTGGAAAAAAGGGAGCCGCGATAGTGGAAACGCCCTCTGCAACTCTCTTTATAAAAAAGTCTTTGGGATCATCATAGGCGGAAATTTTATCGGAAATTTCTAATCTTAGTTTTTCTTCCAGCTGCTTATAGTCTAGAAGAGCTTTCGGATGCACACCCACAAATTGGTTTATTATAAACTCAAGCCTAGCAAGCCCAACACCCTCATTTGGCAAGTTTGCGAATGCAAATGCTCTCTCCGGATTACCCACATTCATCATTATCTTAGTGCTGACTGAGGGCATTTCCTTCAACCTAATTTCGGTCCTTTCAAATTTTAATTCACCTTCATATACTTTTCCGGTATCCCCCTCTGAACACACTACGGTTACAGCCTTATCCTCTGCGAGAGTTTTAGTAGCATCTCCGCAACCGACTATTGCAGGCACACCCAGCTCTCTCGCTATTATTGCAGCATGACAGGTCCTACCACCTCTGTTGGTTACTATGGCCGACGCCCTCTTCATTACAGGTTCCCAATCGGGGTCAGTCATATCCGTAACTAAAACAGCACCTTCATCAAGCCTTTCCATTTCGTCGATATTTTCAATTATTCTGACCTTGCCAGCCCCTATTTTTCCTCCAATGCTCCTACCCTCAGCAAGAACTTGGCCTCTCTCTAAAAGCGAAAACTTCTCCATAGCATGATCTGAACTATTACTCTGCACTGTCTCCGGCCTAGCTTGGACAATATACAGCTCACCGTCGACACCGTCTTTAGCCCATTCTATATCCATAGGCCTCCCATAATGTTCTTCAATCCGCACTCCGATTTTCGCCAACTGCTCTATTTCTTCATCCTTGAGACTAAAAATTTGAGATTTTTGCGAAGTTACATTAACTGTTTCTACTTCCCCGCTCACTGCACTACTTCCCTTATCGATAAATTTCATAGACAGATGTTTAGAACCCAGCCCTCGTTTGAGTATTGCACGATCTCCTCTTCCTAATGCTTTTTTACAAACATAGAACTCATCAGGGTTCACTGCTCCCTGAACAACTAACTCTCCCAACCCATAGCTGGAAGTTATAAAAACTACATCTCGATAACCCGACTCTGTATCCAACGTGAACATGACACCACTAGAGGCAATATCGCTTCGTACCATCCTCTGGATACCCGCAGAGATAGAGACCTCACCATCAACATAACCCTGGTGACTACGATAAGAAATAGCTCGGTCGTTGTACAAAGAAGCGAAAACTTCCTTAATTCTCACTAGCACATTGTCGAAACCTCTTACATTCAAAAAAGTCTCTTGTTGCCCGGCAAATGAAGCATCAGGAAGATCTTCTGCGGTAGCGGATGAGCGTACAGCGACTGAAAACTCACCTGCAACCTCATCGCATAATCTATCATACGATAGCCTTAGTGCCTCCACGACCACATCAGGCAGTTCAGACTCCATCACCATAGCCCGCACTTGAGCCCCGACTGCTTTCAATTGTTTAAGGTCTGAAACATCCAGTTTTTCTGTTAACTCTTTAATTTTTTGTACTAGATTATTTTGTTCTAAAAACAGAGCAAACGAATTGGTTGTAGTAGCAAAACCTCCTGGAACCTTGATGTCCGCATCATTCAAGTGAGTTATCATTTCCCCGAGGGAAGCATTTTTCCCACCAACCAAGTTGATATCGGCCAAACTTAGTTGATCTAAGGGTAAGACATATTTACTCATGGCTATCACTCATTTTTAATCTACGCATTTTCTTTGCTCTCCAAGGTATACTAATATTTAATGCTTTCTTGTTAAATCTTTATAGGGACCGCGTTATTTTGACTAAAAGAAAAGTTTTCTTTATTTCCGATAGAACTGGAATTACAGCCGAAACTCTCGGGGGTAGCCTTCTTACCCAGTTTCCTAAAATACAGTTCACTAAAACCTTTATCCCGTTTGTCACCGATGTTACCTCCGCAAAAAATGCCGTATCTACAATCATTGAACAAACCAAGGTAGACGGGGAAGACCCTATAGTCTTCAGCACCTTAACTGACCCTGAAATTCTATCAATTATAGCAACCAGTTCGCCGAATGTATTTGATTTGTTCGGCACATTTGTCGGACCACTTGAAAAAGCGTTGGAATCCAATTCCTCGCGGAGTGCGGGGAAAATGCACGGTATTAGTGATACAACCGCCTATGAGACTAGGCTTAGCGCCTTAAATTTCACACTAAACCATGACGATGGATTGAGTCCAAGTGATTTCCACGAGGCGGACATAGTTTTGATGGGAGTTTCAAGATGTGGAAAAACACCCACTTGCTTGTACCTCTCAATGCATTATTCCCTAAAAGCCGCCAATTACCCACTGACTTCAGACGATTTTAATAAACTAAAGATGCCTGAAGTTTTACGAAGCGTCAAAAACAAAGTTTATGGCCTAACAATACGCCCAGAGCAATTAAGCAGAATTCGAAGAGAGAGAAGACCAGAAGGAGAATACTCGAAGCTAAGTAATTGTCGCAAAGAGGTTTCCATTGCCGAAACATTGTTCAAAGCAGAGAACTTACCGTTCTTAGATACCTCTACCGTGTCTATCGAAGAAATTGCTGCTACTATTGTGCAGGCTATGGGATTACACTAAGCAACTAATCAATTTGGATTCCACTAAGGGTTTATTTCAAAAAGCAACTCCTTGTTGCCGTAAATAGCTCGATATTTCCCTAGTCGAGCTAGGTTAATTTTTCCGATTTTCCCGGTGAGCAATAGCAAACCTTCATGCAGCTCAACATTCCTATCGAGAAGATGATTAATTAGCCACATTAGAGCCTGTCGCTGGCCATTTACAGCCCCCGCCAAGCCAGAATCTATCAACTTACTATCTTGGTACAACAAAACTTCTAAATCATCATAACTCTTGGGGGTTATATCTTTCATTGGATCTCCCTCGATCCAACAAGCGGCGGCCATATTAGTCGAGACTAAATCAACTCCTGTAATGCCTTCCAAATTCTTAAATTTAAGGTGCGGTAATTCAATAACAGGTAACGCATCACTTATTAAACCGTCTAAGTCTTTTGCTTCTTTAAGGCGATTTTTCAACCTTTTTTTCAACCGGAAACCTAATTCCATTTCTAGCATAAGGCCAGGATGCTCCGAAAGGCTAATAACAACTCCGTCCTCATAACCACAACCTTCGAATAAAACCCCAGAAACAGGATGTTGAAGTTCGAATTCCTCTCTGCCCTCAACTCCTGTAAAGCCAGCTTTATAGCCTGCTATTACAACGCCTTTGTTCATAAGTTGAACAAAACTGTTCTGGATCTTGTAGGCATCCGCCACGGTTAAATTAGGGACAAGGTCTTTTACTTTAGGCAAAAACCCTTCCTTGGCTTCGGTCTCTTGGAGGTACCTCGCAGTTTCATTCCAAGGATCGACAGACACAGCATCTGAAGCAAACAATTCTATTGGCGCTGCCATTATTAGTGTGAGAAAAAAAATGACACCTAAACCCATATCTTTCAT